>CAXFIU010000021.1:0-22287 GCA_964003245.1 uncultured Candidatus Poseidoniales archaeon | reverse complement strand
GCTTCTACAATCTCGAAGGAGTATCCATCATTTGTAGAAAGCATGTCGCCCGCTGCGTTTGCAGCATATGTGAATGCATCAGCGTATACTGAAATAGGTCCAGTAGCATCATTCAAGAATCCAATCTTGATTACAACATCCTCTACAGAAGGTACGAACATTGGGTTCGCATTATTCATGTAGTGTGCTGCGATCTCATCAGCGATTGCATTACCAATATCTACATCGAAACCAACTGCGTTTCCATCAGCATCTAGACTCTCAAATGGAGGATATGATGTGTCAGAACAGAATCTTAATTCTCCAGATTCTAGAACATGTGTTAGTCTGCTACCCTCTGTTGCCATTGGGTATGATGTTGCAGTGTTAGCATCTGTATCATCAGTCAATACTACTGCGCCTTCGAATGTTTCACCGAAGATTAAGTCATATTCTCCTGAATCAATCATTGCTGTGATTGCTACATTTAATGCATCTAGAAGTTCTGAATCGCCATCATCTACAGCGATACCGAATGTTTCATCAGAGAAAGTAACCATTAGGCTACCAGATAATGCTAAAACAGGTGAATCACCCATTGCATAGTCTGCATCACCATTGCTGATTGAAGCAGTAACTGACGGGAAATCTGCATATGCAACAATGGTTGCATCTGGCAGATTGTCGTTAGCCCACAAATCTGAAGTTGTTCCAGATTGTACAGCTACTCTTGTACCTGCCATATTTAGATCAAGCGCATCAGTGATTGCTGCAGAACCTGAGGCACCGATTACACCTTGGCTACTTGTGTAGTAACCTCTTGTGAAATCGACCACAACTTCTCTTTCATCAGTCTTGGTCATAGCGGAGAGGATTGCGTCACACATCTCTCCGGCGTTCAAATTGGGGATGATCGGGTCCCAGTCAGAAGTTACGAACACTGAGGCTACGTCTGCAGCCGGTGTTAATGTCCAATCTTCCACTACTGGATCTGGGTCGTCGTCATCTCCGCCTAAGCAACCAGCAAACGCTGCTGCTAGCATACTCAGGGTCATCATCATTGCAATTATTTTCTTGTTATTCATAGGATACTCACGTTCCGGTAGGCTCTTCGACAACGTATAACATTTATAGAGTCTCTTGGGAATGTCTCTAAATTACGTTATTTTCAATAGTTGGGCAAATAATAAATAAAAAATGCTAAATTATTATTTTAAACGCCATTTATCAAAAATCATAAGAAAATAACAGACAGAGTATTTCATGCAGTAGATACGTCTCGCAGGAGTATGACTGACACCCCTTTGGATTATGCTTCTTCTGGAGTAGATATAGATGCCGAGGGAGTTGCTGTTGCAAGTTTAGTAGGTGCTCTTTCTTCTTCTGTCAGGAAAAAAGGAGAATTTGGAGCCCCCGTACCATTACCTGGTGGATTTGGCGGCATTATTGAATTTGGAGATTATAGATTAGCATTGGCCACAGATGGTGTAGGATCAAAACTAATGATAGCTAATGAATTGCAACGATATGATGGAGTTGGAATAGACTGTGTAGCAATGAATGTCAATGACCTATTATGTGTTGGAGCGGAGCCAATTGCTTTTGTTGATTATATCGCTGTTCCAAAAACAGATGCCAATACGCATGCAATCCTTGGAAAATCTTTGGCAGAAGCATGTAAAAGAGCAAGGATTACTTTGGCAGGAGGAGAAACTGCCACATTACCGGGAATAGTCACAGAATTGGACTTATCTGGCACAGCACTCGGTTGGTTCCCAAAAGGGGAAGCCATTACTGGAGAGAGAATACAGAATGGCGATATTATGATTGGTTTGCCGAGTAGCGGCATTCATTCTAATGGTTATACGCTTGTCAGGGCGATTGTAGAACGTTCAGGATATTCATTAACGGAAAAATGCCCTTTTAACCCAGATCAAGATTATAGAAATATTGAGAGATTTGTAGAAGGAGAAATCACGTTAGGAGAAGTGCTACTAAATCCTACAAGAATCTACGTCGAACCATTGATAGATTTGATTAAAGATTGTAGAAATGGTGAAGGGCCTTGTGAAATTTCTGATATCAAAGCAATGGCACACATTACTGGGGGCGGATTATCGAATCTACTCCGATTGCACGATGATTTTGGATGGCATATCGAAAATCCTTTACCGGTCTTGCCAGAATTTAAGTGGCTAGCCGAACAGGGCTCTGTAAGTAATAGAGAAATGCATCGGACCTTCAATATGGGGATGGGAATGACACTTGTAGTCAGTAAAGATAGTGCAATATCAGTAGAAAAATGGTTGAATGAAAGATTGCCTGGAACTAAATGTATTGGTTATGTTCATGATAAAAAGAAAGAAGTTACACATATAGATCAGGATATTACTTTTTCACATTATTAAAATATGAATGAGGCGATTAATAATGATACACCTTGAAGGGGCCACATTAATTCAACTGAGTGATAAAATAGAGAATAATGTAATAGGGCCATCAACAAAAGACTATGAAAAGGTATTCTATAATCCCGCGATGTCTGGTTCAAGAACTAGAAGTATAATGCTAATGAAACATATTATTGGTTCGGGATACTTAGGTGATTCGGAGATATACGCAATAGATGGCCTAGCAGCTAGTGGTCTAAGAGCAAGGAGATGGTTAAATGAACTCCCTCCGGAACAAGCAAATAGGCTGAAAGTAACTATCTGCGATATGAATGAAAACTCTATAGAAAGGGCGATGGAGAATTATCGAGAATACCCTCCGAGGAATGGAAAAGATAACCTAAGTTATAGGCAAGGAGATTTAAGATCTGCAATATTAGATCAAGGCTGGCATTGGGTGGATATAGATCCGTTTGGGTCTCCAATGCCATTTCTTGATACTGCTATTCAATCACTAGCAAAAAAGGCGATCTTAGAAATTAGTGCTACCGATACTGCTGCTTTGGCTGGTTCTTCAAAGACGGCTTTAATGAGAAGATATGGTGCCAGAATAAAACCTGATAATTTAGCACATGATTCTGGATTAAGAGTACTCATGGCGTGTATAGCTAGGGTAGCAGCAAGACACGACAGGTTTGCTGAGCCGATTTTGTCCGTATGGGATTCACATCATCTAAGAATTTCTCTTAAGGTAAAGAAATCTGTAGAAAGGGCCAATGAATTAGAGAATTATTTGGGATGGAGAGTCTCTGAACCTAACGAAAGAGAAGTTGTCGATTCAATGGAAGAAGGTTTGACGCCTAGAAGTTCGACTAAATCTTTACCGATGCATTGTTTTTTACCGCTCTCATATCCGGTTAATAGAGAAGATAAAAGAATCTCTGGGCCACTTTGGATAGCCCCTCTAGGAGATGCTAAAGTAATGTCCAGTTTCATAGAAGATGATGTAGTTTCAATGTGTACAACAGAATTTAGTCCAAAAAATCCTATGAATTGGGATAAAAGAGACTTCGAATTAGAACGAAGGAGAGTTATTAGAAGTATTAAAAATATTAAGAATGAAGCTGAGATAATTGAAGGCGAGTTTCTGATATTGACTGATGATTTAGCTAGTTGGAGAAATGTAGGATCACCTCCCAGCCCCAATAAAATGGTCGAAATAATAAATGAAAAAGGGTTCAAAGCAGGATTATCTCATTATCCCAAACCATCTTTTAGGACCAATGCTCCATGGGATGTAATAATTGAATGTCTAGAACAGACTCAACCACCGATATAAGACATCTCAATACGAGGGAGCATCATGGTATCTTCTGAACGTATCTCGCTATAGCGATCTTTTCGATGATGCCAAATTGATGCTATTGCTGCCCTTAAGTCATCTTTAGTCGCGCCATTATGGATTAATGCACGAATATCGTGCCCACCAGATGCAAACAAACAAGTTACTAATTTGCCATCAGCAGAAAGACGAGCTCGTACACAATCTCCACAAAAGGGAGAGGTTACAGATGAAATAAATCCTATCTCGCCTGAACCGTCTCTATGCGCCCATCTTTCAGCAACATCACTATTCTTAATTCGCCCAATGGGGATTAAATCAAATTCTTTTTGAAGATGTTGAAGTACTCTCTCAGAGGGTACAACCTGTGCTAATTGCCATCCATTTGTCCGCCCTACGTCCATATATTCAATAAAACGAACAGTGACATCTGTATAACGGAAATAATTGACTAATTTACTTACTTCTTCTTCATTAACTCCTTTCTGTACGACACAATTGATTTTAACTGGCGAAAGACCTACATTGATGGCTTCTTCAATTCCTTCTAATACTGATTCTACAGGTATATTGCTATCAGACATCTTGCTATGAAGTTCAGGATCTAAGGCATCCAAACTAATCGTAACGCGCGTCAATCCCGCCAAACGTAGAGCCTTTGCTTGCTTTTTCAAGAGCGAAGCATTGGTAGTCAATGCAATTTCAAGTCCAAGATTAGATAACATCTCAACTAATTTAGGTAGATCCTTCCTAAGAAGAGGTTCGCCACCAGTAATTCTAACCTTTTCTAATCCTAATGGTATGCAAGATTTAACGACTTTTTCTATTTCTTCAAATGACAGAAGTGCTTTCTTGGGAAGAAATGTGTGATTGTTACGAAATCGCTCCCTAGGCATACAATATCTACATCTGAAGTTGCACCTATCAGTAACAGATATTCGTAAATCTTTCAACGGCCTTCCAAATTGGTCTTGAATCTCGGAGGGAGGCACGATACCTCGTAGAGAACTAGGGTCATGAGCATTACCTGTTTGAGGACAGGTTGAATAAAGGGCACCTATTGCAACATATTGAGAGACATGCTGGAGATAACAGAGAAAGCTCAGGAGATGTTGAATCAATACATCTCCCAAGGGGATGATCCTGATATTGCTGTTCGCATAGAAATTATTGGAAGAGGAGCAAATGGTTTCAATTATGATTTACAGCTTGTTTCATTAAAGGATGCAAAAGAGGGTGATGTGCAAACAGAAGCGAATAATCTTAGTATTCTAATTGCAGAGAGAAGTGTGCAATACATCAATGGTACTACGTTAGATTACAAAGAAACTCTGATGGGAGGAGGTTTTGCATTTGATAATCCCAACCCTCTTTGGATAGATGATTTATCTCAGAATGTTGCTGACGTAATTGCAGAACATGTGAATCCAGCCGTGGCATCACATGGAGGCCATGTAGATTTACTAGGTGTTGATGATGGTAAGGCATACATTGCTTTTGGTGGTGGTTGTCAAGGGTGCGGTATGGTGGATGTAACTCTAAAACAAGGAGTTGAAGTTATGATAACTGATAATGTCCCTGGTATTACTGAAATTATTGATACTACAGATCATGCTGCTGGAACTAATCCATTCTACTGATTAGAATACCATCTGCACTTCATCGTCATCGTCATCATCATCACTTGGTGCGGGTAACGCCGTCTTTTGAGCACGATTGAATGCCTCCCTTACACGTTCTTCGATATTCCTTGCATCATTCAATAGATCTTGAATTGGTATTTCTTTATCTAATAATTCACTTACGCCTTCAACAGCAATAAGAGCTGCTCTAGCATCAGGATACATAGGATTGCATTCAGCCAATAAAGCAGTTACATCGAGGCCTCTTCTTTCGCCCTCTGCAATAAGATATCCAGCAATTCCTGAAACTATTCCCTGTTGGATTCTACGTATACCTGCATTATCGAGCTGCTCTCTACCAAATTTATTTGATGAAACTCCCCATAACTCCCCTTCTTCTTTAATTCCCAATTCATTACTAATTACTCCATCAATTACAATTAATCTATCAAACCCCCCTTTGGTGAACCATTGTAATACTGTTTCGGCAAAATAAATATCTTTTTCATTAGGAAATTGTATTTCAGATGTGAATACTCCAATCCCTTCCCCTTGATACACTCTAACGGGATGCTTTGGGACTGAATCATGTATCAGAGCAATTGCCGGGAAATGTGGATGTAACACTGTGCCCATAACATCTAACTTTAGGGCAGAAATCAAATGAGATGTAGCAATAACTCCTACTGAACCAACAGTTGAGAAACCACATATTGCCGTTCCTCCGAGACGACTAGGGTCTGCTTCGGCATGTAAAACCAAAGGAAATCCTGTACTGCTATCATCTCCCATATGCCTCGCAATTAGTAGACTATCTTAAATCTCACACTTACATAATCACTTTTTGTTAAAAAAATATACTAGGATTTAACTAAATTGACTGTTTCCGATGTACTATGAGTGAAAGTGGAAACTCTGGAATAGGTCGTATTTACATCAAGGTGGGAAGCGATATTATAGATTTGACTGGGTCTTCTAAAGAAGTTCAAGAGGGTTGGTTAAAAATAAAAGAAGAAGAATCGTGGGAGGGGAAACTTTCAGCCATTAAAAATGCAAGAGATGCAGCGGTACAAATTGCTGCACAAAGAGCTGTTCAAAGTGGGATTCCTGAAAGAGGTTCGGCTTTTAGAAGGGTTCTAGATTCTTGTGAAATAGAGAAAACAGGAGATGTTATACTCGCAGCAATACATTACCTAAGATTCGTTGAAAAAGAAACAAATACTCCTCCTCGGGAATTGAAAAATCTAGTTTCTCAATCAGAAAAATGGGATAAAGAAGAAGTGGAGAAGTGGAATCTTTCACTCTACATCAATCGAATGTTAGAGGGGGGAGTGTCTGGTAAAAAACAAGAACCCTTTTTGGAATATCCAACAGGTATGCCAAAGAAAAATAGGTATGTGGTTCTTACAGATGCGGGGCGCAATTATCTGGAGAGTCTGACTCGTGTCTGATGAAGAAGAGATTCAAGATTGGTCTTACACATCTCATATAGGTAAAGATCTGAGAGGGATTAATCTCTCAGGCGCTAATCTGAAAAGAGCGGTATTTGATGGGGCTGACTTGGAAGGCGCTGATCTTTCAGGGGCTGATCTGAGAAAAGCCTCTTTCAAAGGTGCAAATTTAATGAAGGCAGCATTTGATAATGCGGATATGAGAAACGCCATTTTCATTAAGGCTAAAATGAATCTTTCTAATTTTCAAGGTGCTAAACTTGAGGGGGCAGATTTGAGAGGCATTAGAGGAAGGTATGCGATATGGAGAAAGGCAAACTGGTGGGATGCTAAGATGGATGATGATTTGAGATCGGTATTAACAAAAAAATGGCCTAAGGAATGAAGATTATTCTTGTATCTTCAAAAGACCTTCGCGCATCCATTCAGGAACTGAAACTTTTCTAGTTATTTCATCCATACTTGTACAAACTGTGGTTTGCAATGAACTCCAACACAATATTTCATACTGGTTGAATATCTCAAAATCCCAAGTTACTGATGTATCTCCTATTCTCTTAATCTTCAACTTACAAGTTGCTATATCGCCATATCTGAGAGGGTGATGGAAATTTGCTTCACTATGGACCAATGGAAACCCCAAACGATGTTTTTTAAGAATTTCATTATAATGAATACCACACGTATATTCCCATGATTCTTCATAGAAGCGATGTGCTAAATCCCAAAATTTAGGATAATAAACAATACCTGCTAAATCCACCATCGGGAAGTCTATCCGCCTAGAAGATATGAACGTCATGATAAATCGTAATAGTTAATTGGTTTGAAATCTATGGAACAACATTCTAGAAATTACGATTTTTTAGTGGACACTGACAAATGTAAATGGCGGACCCACCGCGATTTGAACACGGGTTTAAGGCTCCGCAAGCCCCAGTGATATCCAGGCTACACTATGGGTCCAATAGAACTTCGAGAGAAGGTTCATCTTTAATTCCGACGGTTATAACCAAGAGAAATTTACATGTCCAATGGAAGGATGGTTTTCCAACTAGGTTGTGCTAATTTCTTAGATTTTGGCCCATCTCTAGGATTAGGATGTTTGTGCAAAAGAACACCATGCATACCATCTACATTGAATTTTACTCTTAATTCAAGCATGCGATCTCTTTCTATTGTCTCCATCATTTCAGAGTCTAGTTCAAATGATGTGCTAGAAGATTCATCTCCTTCATTCTGGATACTAAGAATATTTGAATTAATATGTGCACGTGGAGAGAAATCGTAATCTCGAGGATTATTCATAATGACTTTGAGATCAGCAATAAGTCTATCTCGGATCGAGATTTTAGTTATCTCCATCTCTTTGACCATACCCCTGCCATGTAGAATTACTTGAAAGGTCTTCCCACTATTGATGAGGATTTTAGGCTGCAATTTCTGCTACGCGTGGTATCAAAATAATAAATTCTACTTCTAAGCTCCAATCATTACCAGTATCTGGATCTATACCATCAACTGGCAGATCAGGATCACATTGGTCGGCCGTAATTGTCCATATCCACTCACCTATTCCCCATCTCTGACCTGGTTCATTAAGTAAAGAATAAGCAATATTTTCGGCAGAATCTCCTTGAAGATTGTAGTCCGATTCTGGAATATCATTCAACTCATCGTACGAAATGTATGTCGATGCATTTTCCGTAATATTATCATGAGTTGTTGAAGATGAGGTTCCCCAGCCAGTCATTGGTAAATCAATATGTAAAGAAAAATTATCTTCGGGCCATAATAATGGTATTAACTCTCTATCCAATATTAATGAGGCATTAAACTCGATAATACGGGCATTGAGGCCGGGTTCATGAGTTAAAGAAACAGATTCTCCTTGTTCAAGATAATCTGACCAAGAGTAGGTGATTTTATCTTCTTCCCAATAAACATAATATGTTCTAGAAATCACCATTATGGTCCATTCTTCGGATGATATCCCTCCTTTATCATCTACTACGGTTAGTATTCCTGTTTGGTTACCTGCTTCTAAAAATTCTATTTCAGCTAAAGAAGTTGTTGCATCTGCATCGCCAGCAGGATCTCCGTCCCCATCACTATCGAATGTCTTATCGAAATCCCAAATAAAATCTAAATCACCACCTTCTGGATCAAAAGAGTTAGACGCATCGAAAAATGCTATTTCACCTGTCTTAACAAATCCGGGTTTTTCAATAATAATCGATGGTGGCGAATTAACGAAAATAGTCATAGAAATTGAATCTGATTCTCCCAAATCATTAGTAACTGTTAGTTCAACTTCATGATTTCCTGGATTTTGGAAATAGTGACTTATAATTCCAGACTTAGTTAATCTTGTCTCACCGTCACCAAAATTCCAGTTATAATCTACAATTATTGAAGGAGAAGGAGAGGTTGAACTACGTCCATCGAAATTTATAACTTCACCAACATTAATTTCATTTACGTCCGAAGATATTTCAGCATTTGGTGTTGTTGAAGAAAGGCCCGTACAGCCCGCCAGTGATACCAATAAAATCATACAAGATACCGAGAAAGTTCCAATCTTAGTAGACGACATTAGGCGTCTGTGCATGATATGATGTTCATAGCGATGTTGGAAAAATACACTAAAAAAATATCAAAAATATATGATTTGAAAGATACGGACGGATTAGTTCATGGGGGAGATGTGTTTCGATGAATCATGGCTGGGGAGATTTTTGATGGCTTCCGAGTTGTGGGATTTGATTTAGAAACTACAGGTTTCGATATCAAAAAAGAAAGAATTGTTGAATATGCACTAATTGGCAGCGATATTGATGGAAGTTCCATTAATGTACAATCACTAGTTTACCCTGCGAAAAGGATACCTCTCGAAGCATCTAATGTCCATGGCATAAATGATCAAGATGTCAGGGACGCTGGTGCTTTCTCTGAACATGTTGGTGTAATCTCAGAAATAATTAATGATTCAATAATTGTTGGACATAATATTATTAAATTTGATTGGAAGATTCTTGAAATGGAATGCTTCAGAGCAGGAGTTGAAACTCCTAAACCAAGAGCGATTATTGATACGCTGGTGATTGCTAGAAAATTAAAAATTCCTGGAAGGCATAAATTAGGAATTTTATGTAATAAATATGGTATCGAGCTTGATAATGCTCATAGAGCAGATGCGGATGCGGGTGCAACTCTGATATTATTATGGAAAATAATGAAAGAAAATCCTAGATTCTTTAGGGGATCAATAGACGATTTGCAAGATTCTTTAGCAGGAACTGGAAGAGAAAATTCACTAGGACCGGGTCTTGAAGATTTAGAACCTATACCTCATTCAAGAGGATTATTAAGAAAAAATAATTCTGAAATCATAGTTGCCTTTGGTAAATACAAAGGAAGAAGTTTGGATGAAATAAATAGGGACGACCCCCGATATTTGAATTGGTTATTTTCGCCTTCAAGCCCTATCGAAAAGATTGTCTGCGAGAAGTATAAGAATTCTTTTCAAAATTAAAATTATCTTATTGATTTCAATAAAGGAGACCAAGGTAGGACCTCGCTCCAGTCTCCTAAATGGATTATTTTTCCTTGGGACCTAACACTACCAAGAAATACTGGGCCTTCATAATCTGAAGAAATTAGATTCTTTATCTGTTCCAATGCTCGGCCTTTAATCAATGCTCCAAAATTTATCTCTGAACTTATTAGTTCTCCTTCTGAGCCTACTGGCGACTGGCGTTCAAATCTTGCAGCACCTGAAAAATCATCAAACTTGACTATTTTAACTACCTCATCACGGAATGTATTCTTATCGGAAAGAATACCCATATCTCTAGATATCCACCAATCGGGACACCATGCCTTAAACTCACAAAAACCACAAGCATCTTCGCTGGGTGTTGATTCAGGAGGAGTTGTAGTTAATTTCATATCATTCCAAGCAAGAATTGCATCGTTCAAAACAAAATCTCCGTCTGTAGAATATATTTTCTGATTAGATGAATACCAACCTTCGGCAGATACATGAGGATGATCTGGTTTGGTTTCTTTCAACAAATCTCTATAAAATAATAATTGTCTAGTTACTTTCTCATTGAGATTTGAGTTAGGGGGTTTACCAGTTTTTAAATCCGCAACTATCCAACCTTTAGACCTTCCATTTTCATCTAAATCGTCAATTAACAAATCTAGTCTACCAATCAATTTTCCGTCATTAGATATTAATGACTCTTCGTTAGATATAATAATTGATGTTATCTCTTTCCAATCTTTAATAGAAATTTCTGAAAACTTCTTTCCAGCATATTTTGTTTTGCTAAAGAGAAGATTGAGTGCCCCCACTAAGCCTTCTCTCGCCTTTCCAATTGATTGGGATTTCCAACTTGGACGGCGCGGCGTATTAAGAAAAATTTCTTTTTCGATTGCCCACTGTTTGTCTATGATTTCTCTCATCAACTTGGATAGCCATCCCACTTGGGAATCGTCATGGCCTTCAAAATCTAAATTACAGATTTCTTCCATGGAATTATGAATTACATTACCTAATGAAGCTGGCATGGATGCTTTACGCGGTAATCTTTGCCTAGAAAGCCAGTATTTTCTCGGACATTCTTCAAATCTATTCCATGAAGAAGGAGATAATTGGTGTTGTTCGGATATTTCGACCACTATTTCTACCCGCCTGACTGTCTGATGTTACGCTCGTGGCGTCATAAGGATTAACACCACCGGCTATTACTATCTAGCAATGACGTCGCAACCGGAGATACAGTTTGATTCTGAAATTGATATTACAGGAGCGTTAGTGGTCAATTGCTTTCCGTCACTAGGATTTGTTAGTAGTATTGTTGCACATTATTTAGTCGATAAATTAAATCTAAAATTAGTAGGAGGGGTTCGTCATCCTTCTTTACCGGCGGTTTGTTTAGTTC
Source organism: uncultured Candidatus Poseidoniales archaeon (assembly GCA_964003245.1). Taxonomy (GTDB): domain Archaea; phylum Thermoplasmatota; class Poseidoniia; order Poseidoniales; family Thalassarchaeaceae; genus MGIIb-O2. Next base: position 10,551 of record CAXFIU010000021.1, on the reverse strand, counting down.
AGGAAGGAATGCCTTTACCGCCTTTGAGATTTTATGCGGGAGAACCCATCTGTAATATGGAAGAATGCAATAAAGTAGTTCTAATAGCCTCAGAGATTCAAGTTCCAGCAGATTTGTGCTTACCATTATCTGGCGCCTTAATCGATTGGATTGAACAATCGAATGCGAGTGCTACAATAATGATTGATGCTTATTCACCAGGAGTTGAAAATAAACATACGGTTTTTGATGAAGATGATTCAGATGGTTCTCTTTTAGGGATAGGAGCAATAGAAGATTCCCATAAAATATTGAATGAATTAAAAGTTCCACTTCTGAAGCAAGGAATTATTGGAGGTATGACTGGAGTAATGATGGGTGAAAGCAGAAGAAGATCGGTGAATGCCGTTGCAATGCTAGCAGAGGCTTCAGGTGAATTCGGAAATGGTACGATTCCAGATTCGAGAGCTGCTGCAAGAATAATAAATTGTCTCGATAAATTGCTTCCTGCAATATATTTAGACTCTGAGCCGTTATTAGTGGAAGCCCAAAGAATTGAAGATCAAATTAGAGAAATGATGGCTTTACAACTAAACCCAAGCGCTGAGCAAGCGACTAACGAAGGTTCAAACATGTATGGTTAATTAAAAATCCATTAAAGATTTTTGAGTATTTTCTTCAGCATTAATGATTGTGTTATTTATCTCTAACATCTCATTTAACTGGTTCTCTGTAATTACTTGGATGCCTAATTTAATGGCATTTTCAAGCTTAGAACCTGCTGATTCTCCAGCAACAAGATAGTTTAGGTTTTTAGAAACAGAACCCACAACCTTTCCCCCATTTGATTTTATCAAGATAGCTATTTCTTTACGAGAAAGTGTTAAACTTCCTGTTATACAAAATGTATTCCCGGACAAAGAACCTTGAGATGATGTGTTTGATTCAGAGTAAATCTCTAGATGTGTTTGGAGTTTTTCGACTGTATCCATTCTTATGGCCAATCCCTCTAGAATCTGATTTGCGACCTTGACTCCGATACCATCAATTTCAATGAGTTTTGTTATTGCTGATTCTTTGTTTTCAATATTCTCATTTCTCTGACTTACTAAATATAAGAGATTCTCTATTGATGTGACTTGGTTTGCTACAGATGTTGCTAATTCGGGACCTATTCCTGGAATTCCAAGAGCTGAGAGGAACATACTAAGAGACATTTTTTTACTGGAATCTAATTCTCTTATCACATTGGTTGCAGACTTAACACCCATTCTTTCAAGACTCGAAATATCACTAATTTTCAAATTATAAAGATCTGGTAAGGATTTCACTAATCCTTCGGAACACAATTGTTGGGCTAATTTCTCACCGATACCATCCAATTCTAGTGATTTTGCCCAATAAAGTATAGTTCTTTCAAGACGTGAAGGGCAATTCATATTTGTACAACGAATAAATGCGCCATCCTGAATTAAATTAGTATCACATCTTGGGCACAAAGTAGGAATAATTATTTGTGAATAATCAGGTAATTCTTCGTTGAACTGAGCCCCATCCGAATGAGTTCTACCTTCAATATCAATCTTTTTTGCTTTACCTATTACCTCGACTATCTTTGGTATTACGTCCCCTCTCCTAACTATCTTGACTTTGTCCCCAATAGAAATTTGTAATCTATCAACTTCACCAGGATTGTGCAAAGTAACGTTCTCAACTGTGACTCCAGAAACATTAACCGGAGCAACTCTAGCAACAGGAGTGATTGTTCCGGTTCGACCTACTTGCCAATCAACATCCATCAGAACAGTGTTAGCTTCTTCGGGAGGGAACTTCCATGCAAGAGCCCAACGAGGATGATGTGCAGTCATCCCAAGAGTTTTTCTCTTTGAGATTAAATCTAGTTTAATTACCACCCCATCAATTTCCCATTCAATACTTCCTCTTTTTTCAGTCCAATATTCGGTAATAGAGGAAAGTTGTTCTATAACCTTAGTAGAATCTTCCGCTTTAACTACTGTATTTCCGGCAATCTGTATTCCTATAGTTGAAAGCCAATCATTTGAATCTGAGTCAAAAATAAATACTGGAGGTGGTGGGCTATCTGGATGGGTAGAATCTCGATCTGGAAATTTAACGTCATAGGCTAGGAAGATTAAATCTTCAGGCTTTGCTTTACCAGAATTCTTTGTTTTTTGTCTAAGGCATCCAGCAGCAAGATTACGTGGATTCGGAGCAACCGATGAATACTTCTCATGGAATGTAGACAATGGCATAATCACTTCACCTCTAATATGACAATCTCCCTCCCAACTAATAGACTCGGGTACATTGGAAATTCTTCTAGCATTAGCAGTAACATCTTCCCCTTTTGTCCCATTACCTCTAGTTGCTGCTCTGACCAGTCTCCCTCTTCTATACTCTATGGAAAGAGCTGAACCATCAAGTTTAGGCTGACAAATAAACTGCCTACCATTCACTGTTGTTTCGGATACAAAATGACTTATTTCCTTAATTGTAGTCGCTTTATCTAAACTACGCATTGGAAACAAATGGATCACTTTTTCGCTACCGGGAATGGCGTCTGAACCGACCTTTTCAAGTTGAGGATTATCGGGATCTAATCTTTTTAATTCGGACCAAAGAGAATCAAATTCAGAATCAGAAATTTCGGGTGCAGCTTGATTATAATATAAATCTGAATGATAGGAAATTTGTTTAACAAGCCAAGATACAAGCGTCCGCTTATCATCACCTGATGGGCGCTCATCAACCATGTCTCTTGAGAAGGGGGATGCGCCTTGAATATGCGTATTGAGACATTAGAAATGTCTTGCATAAGCTAAGCAATAATGGTGGGCCAGCCAGGATTTGAACCTGGGTCGCGCGACCCCCAGCCGCGAAGTATAGACCAAGCTAACCTACAGGCCCTATTATTCAATGGGGATTCTTTGGGTTCAAAGCCCTAACCTAAGTGTAAACTCAGTTTTCACGAGCTATACTGAACGGTGCAATCTCATCGATCAAATCAATATGAGCGACAAACATTCTACGGCAACAGTATCTTTCAATACCTAAATTATCTAAGACAATCTGAGTATCTTCTCCATTTACTACTGCTTCTTTGTATTCTTCGTATTTGTGAGCAATAACTTTGCCACAACTCCAACAACGGACTGGTATCAACATATCTTTTCACCTCATCTGTATGATTTTTGCCATTTGGCACGGGCACCACGACCCATTTGATGTTTAGGTTCTTTACGTCTTGGATCATTGACAAGAAGACTGCGATCGAATCTTAAGTATTCATCTCTCAATTCTTCATCTTCGCCAATTGCACCGCCATTCCATTTTACTAATCCTCGAGCTATGGCTGTTCTAATTGCGTCTACTTGACCCATTTGTCCTCCACCTTGAACATCAACAACGATGTCAACATCGTTTAGACGCCCCATTGCTTCAGCAATTTGGACAGGTTCCAATGCTTTACGGCGTGCAAGAGTTGGTTCCATTATGTGAATCGGTTGACTATTAACTCGTACACGGCCTTGGCCTTTACGGACGGTTGCGCGTGCGATTGCAGTCTTTCTTTTACCACTAGTTTCAACTGAAATTTTACCTTTTCTCTTAGCCATATTCACTGACCTCCCCAACGTGTCGCGTCTACGCCTAGTGAAGATGATATTTCACCGAGTCGTACAAATTTTACTGGTAATGGACGGTCTAGAGCAGATGTGTCGCCCCAGGTATGTCCTGAAGGCAACTCTTCACCAGATAGATTGGCTGGACAACCAATCATTACTCTTAGATCTCTAACTGCATTGCGGCCGCTACTATTTTTTTGGTAGGGCAACATACCTCTAACCGTTCTCTTCATAATTTGATCAGGCATTCGAGGGAAAAATGGTCCTTTACGAGGATGATTTAATTTATACTTAAAATCATAATCTGCTAGAACGCGGGTTCTAGGACCTGAGACTATTGCATTTTCAGCATTAAGCACGATTATTCTAACTGGATTGCCTGCCTTTCTAGCAGATAGTAATTGTTTTGCGACTACACTAGCCAGTCTTCCAAGTACCTTATCTGTAGCATCGTACACTATAGTTCCTGATTCATCCAAGGATTCTCACCCCCGATCCTTCTGGGTTTTCATTCATTAGTTCACGAATCGTAATTACACGTCCGCCTGCATCTTCAATTTTAGAGCGGGCTCCAGAACTGACACTATATGCTGCGACGTTAGGCTTACCAGCTACCTCTCCACTCCCTAGCAATTTGCCAGGAATTAGGACCATGCCATCATTCGCTGCGTATCGCGAAAGACGGCTTAGGTTCGGTTCAGCCCAATTACTGCGACTGGTTTCCAGGCGCAATGCAACGTCTCGCCATAGTGCAGAACCGGTTGACCTGCTCTGGGCCTTTAAATCGCCGATTAAGGCGATTAGGGCCGCGTTGGTCTTTCTGTTGTTCTTACTCATATAACTCCCTCGACGTTTCTTAGGTATCGCGGCCACCTGACGACCTGTTATGAATGCTACTACTCGTCAAGTGGGTAATTCGTGACACTGCGGCCAATGTGGGTGTTTAAGCAAATACAGTTAATTCGAACTAATGATTGAACGATTATAATGAGAAACCGTCTCTTTCATCATCATCATCAATGCCTGCAATTCTTGTCTGACCTTCTGAATCAATGAATGAACCTGCTTTCACAACTGAACCATACAATCCTGATTCAGTCGATGATGTTCGATTCAACATACTTTCTCCAAGCGAATTGCTCAGATGATTGATGATTGATTGTAAAGCATCAATTGCTCGATCTCTTTGATCAGCACCTATCTCATGGTCGGAATATCTTGCTTCCTCAAATATCGAGAATAAAGTATCTAAATCCTCTGGAGGAGTAATGCCTCCGAGCATTGTAAGTACTGCATCTTCGAACTCTCTAGTAGTCTCGTAAACCTTCTTCATAGCTCCCTTGCTTCTAAAGAATCTAACCAGTTGTTTGTAACAATCAAATATTGTTGCAATATAATCATTAGAGGCCTTTAGTGACATTAATGAATCAGTTAAAATACCGCGGATAATTTCAATTCTTCTTCTTTCGTTATAGTTTCTATACATTATTGCACCAATTAATAAAACGAATGAAAGAACTATGCCAAGTACCGTAATAACTCTAAAAGTCCAAAAGTTCGTATCGGAAGAAGCTTCTACATCTCCAAGTCTAATTGTTGGAGTACTATTCAAGAATTCTTCTTGGAAGAAGGAGGACTCTTGGAAGTGAACCAAGACTCTCCACTGCCCATTTATTGCGAGTTCATTACCTTTAGTTTCACCAGGTACTTCTTTGCCACTGTAGATAAAGCTGAAATTCGCTTCACCCTTTTCATTTGTAACAGAATACTCAACATTGTTGGTGACATAACCTGTTCCATTCCAATACTGGAATGTGAAAATTACTGTTTCGCCTTCTACAGAAACATCTAATCTGTCTCTTAAAATTGATACTTTACCAGTGACTACTTCGCCTTCTTGGTAACCTTCTGCTTTTGCCCAATGATCTTTCAATAGAATATCGACTTTGCTTCTAACGAGGACTTCTATATCTTCATATGAACCGTTTACAACAGGAGTGGTTTCTGCTTTACAACCACCTGGTAATTCCTTTGTTGGTTCGTATGCGATTCTAATTGTTCTAAATCCTTCTAATTTTTGACCACTTGGTTCAACCCCCTTTCTGCTAGGATTATCTTCTGGATCTCCGGAATACCATTCAATTTCCCCAGTTCCATCTTGAGTTATAGCTGTTGCAAAAGGTCTAGTATTCGTCTCAGGATCTAAATAGATATTGAGACATTTGCCCCCAACTGGATTACCATTAACCTGAGTTAACATGGCATCTATGTGGAATGATTCTTTCAAATATAACACAGGGAATACTGTGCCGTTCTCAAATCTGAATGTATCTATGTCTGTTCGGAATGGTCCAATTTCTTGTACTGTCATTGTTGAGTTAGAGAATACTGGGAAGAATTTAGTAATACTGGAATTTTTGTATCTGTATTGGTCTCCTGTCTCATATGAATAATAATTCACAGTCACCTTAGCTTGTCCTGCTTGAATATCGTTAAGAGGACATATTATTGAAAAGAATCCATTGGAGTCAGTTACTCCTCCGTTACAAGCATTCACACCCAATTCGGTCCCTACCATCTCATATTGAACTTGGATAGGTCGGTTTGAAAGATTTGTATTTAACTCGTCAACTAGTTGACCAGTGACTGTCATTGGCTTATCGATAGGTTGTCCTGTCAATTGATCTATTTCGGAGGTGTAAACAATCTGATTATCTACAGAAAGTTGTGTGCCCCCAATCAAGCTAAATCCTTCTCCATTATATTGGAATACCTTACGATAGTGATCACTATTCAGAACTTGCGCGCAAGGATCCCATGCTCCAGAGATGGATAGCATTTCTTGATCTATTGGTTCACAGCCTTCATGAGGTAGATTCTCTGAAAATCTAATTATTACGTTGACTGGTCCGAAACCATCTGGAAGGAATGATTGAGGGTCGTCTCTCAATAATTGTGGATCTAATAACATTGCATGATTAATTGTTCCAGCGTTAGGACATAATGTCTTAATTATCTGGCGATGAACTGTTTGTTCAAAATCAACTCCCTCAAGAATAACTAATATTTCTCCACCATTTTCGTCACAACCATCCAAAAGTTCACCTTTGTCTTTGATTGCAGCAGTTCTATTGTCGTCAGTAACTTGAGCAGTAAATTCCCAAATATCTCCGCTAGACAATCTATTTTCAGTAGTACTTTGAAGATCTATGTAAGTTCTTGAAACAACCCATAGATCTATCCCCGACGAGCTACCTTGACGATAAGTATCACCAGGATAAGTAAAACTCAATGAGAAGTTGCCCAATTCATGCATTTCATCTATGGTTAGATTAATTTTGAATACCCCATTTAAGTCAGTTACTGCTACATCACTTGTACCATCAGCAGACCAAGTATAATTCACTGGAGCGTCTCTAACCGGTTGGTATGCATTATCTATTACTCTCGCTTCAATAGTCGTATTTTGTCCGCGATAAAGTCTGGGTATGTTGTTTAATTGGAAGTCAGTTGTACCAATAACTGAGACATTCACATAAGCACCTGTAGGAGCGAGAACTGCTGATTGATTACCTGTAAAGTAATAATTTGAGTTTGTGAAGTCGGCACGAATACCATACACTCCTGCAGGATACTGTGAGTACCAAGTCCAGTTATAATCAAACACTGCTTCTCCATTAATCATATCAGGGACTCTAGCAAAACCGGTCTCCTGAGAACCTGCAAATACTCCATTATTATCGATATCGACCTGTAATGCCATGGCATCGTGTGGCCAAGCAGTCATTGTTCGGTTCCATACACTTCCCAAAACTCTGAATGTCTCACCGGTAAACATTTCAGGCACTATTTCACATCTTATCTCACTTGCAGGATCTAATGGATTGATTGGCCCACATGGAGGGACATTGAAGTCTCCACCATTTTGCATTGCAATAAACCAGTGTGTTCCATTCGAGGATATGAAGGAACGAAGATTTGCTGCCTCACCTGTAAGTCCTTGTGGCGTACCATCCCAAAGCATAGGATATTGCTTTCCAAGACTTACTTCACTGTATTCAAGTCCAGCATTTGCTAAAGATGGTGCGTGGAATAAAGCCCTCCAAGCACCAAACGATGCGCCGGTAAATTGGGTTGAGTCATAGAAGTAAACTGGTCGAATCGAAGGAGTAATTATGTCTGCTTCGACATACATTCTATGCATCGAACGTATGGCAAAAGAATCTGTCTTATCCCCCTCTAGATATGGCCATGGCATTTCTCCACCCAAATCTGGACGAGATTCCCCAATAAACATGTAATCACCAATTGGTAAGCTTGTATTTGTATATTCATACAATCCAACGACACTATGAGATTTCGAGGTATTATCCCAAACAATTTCTTCGTATGCCCCTGGTACCTTTCCATCTCCGTTATCTATAGTAGAATTCCATTGTACTTGCTTCCAAACACCTTGACTACCACTTGTCTGAACAAATGATAATGAAACCCAGCCTCCAGAATCTGCTCTGTAACCATAACCATATCCATCGAATACAGTTGGGTGTGTCAAATTACCAAATGGGCCACCATGTACTGTGAATGAGATAGGTGCATGTGACAATTTATTGTCGAATATTCCTCTGTCCCAATCTGCTGCGTAATGTACTTTATAATCAACGAATAAGGGTTGCTCGTCACTTCTGAAATAAGTCCATGCAACATAATCAATCGTTGTATTTGCTCGTACTTCTGTAGGAACTGGTTGTGTAGAAGAACCATCGTGCAAAAACATTTCAGTTACTTCAGCATAAACATGATAGGTTGTGTTAGAACCTACTGGAAGGTCTTCTGGGAATAGGAATTGTCCTACAACGAACTTTCCGTCAGCATCTGTCAATACGTCTACAGTTTCAACTGCAGAGGTCCCATTTCTAGTCCAAGCAATATGAACTTGGACCGGCAAATTTTCTGCAGGAGCGAAAACTCCTTGATCAAGGTCTAACCAGCTAACAGTACCATTAAATTTAGCAGCATATAGGTTATCTAACCATAGTACATCCGGCGATGTAAGAGTGATTCTGGTTGGAATCTTATCATCTTCGTCTAAAATACCATCATTATCACTATCCCAATCTGATGAGCTACCATTGTCTTCTTCTAACTGATCCCAGTCAGAATCGATTCGACTATCATTATCGTCATCTTCATCTATTGCATCTGGGCCTGTGCTCGGATCTGATGGATTGGCAATTCCTTCACCACCTCCAAAGTCGTCATGATCCCACGGATTAGTGGATTCGCTACCATATCTAGATGGCCAGAGCATTATTTCATCTTCATCTTTCATTCCGTCAGAATCATCATCTAAATCAATATCGTCCCTCAGACCATCGTTATCGTGATCCCATGCCGAGATAAATGGGGTTGCAGTATTAAGCTCTATCAAATTAGTTCGGCCATCTCCGTCCCAATCGTCATCTTTCCAATTTACAATACCATCATTATCGTGATCCCATGTCATTTGCTCTTCGCCAACAAAACAAAGCAATTCTTGATCAGAATCTAAAACTCCATTATTGTCGTCATCGGGATCTTCTCCGTCTGGAATGCCATCATTGTCATTGTCTACATCATAATATTTAGGATTCAAAAGACCCTGTCCGAGAACCCCTTTGTCATGAACGGCTTGGAACCACCCGTCTTCATCAGGATCTGTGTCTGTACCATCATCATCATTATCTTCACAATTTGAACCAGTATAGAAATTACCAGGAGGTATCGTTCCTGTATCGTCATCAAGATCGTCGTTGCTATCTATCTCAAAATAATCCCAAATACCATCTGAATCGTCATCTATATCCCAATGGTCGTAAATACCATCAAAATCATCATCTAAATCAGCAGTATCATTGAATAAGCACTGTGGTTCCATGTTTCCAGTAACGGGTGCACCACAATCATCATCAGGATCTACGTCATTATTCAGTAAATCTGCTCTTTCATCAGGGAAGAAATTAGCATTTGAATCAGCAGTCCATTGGAAGAATCCAAAGGTTAATCCTATGTAAGCAATCCAAAGATCGCGATTATCTTTCATTTGATTGTAAGTAACCGCAGCAGTAGGGCTGACTCCACTCTGTGGATCAAAGGTGAAATGGAAACAATTTTTATTACAGGTCCATTGACCCTGTGAATTACTTCCATTGTAAGCGCCATCGCTGTAATCAGGATCTGCTCTAGTACTGTAAGGATATGTATATTCTATTTGGTTGGCCCTAGTTGGTGTAACCAGAGGGGCTCCATAGTACCAAGCATAGAATATTCCACACTCATGGTCTATTGCCTGGGGTTGTTGTGGGACATAAATCCAAAACAATGTTGCTCCGCACGTATTGTCGTCAAAACTGCCTCCCATCTTGATATCATTAACGTCTAATACTCCATCATTACCTTCGTCTTGATCCCACCAATCAGGTAATCCATCGCCATCTTGATCTACATCAATTCCATTTATCAGAGAATCACCATCAATATCTATGTCAAAGTGATTATCTCCATTATAAGGACTCCATTTCTGTATAACGTGCCAGTATAACTCAGGGACCTGTCCACTAACTGATGGATTGGCTTCATCAAATCCATTGTAATCTAATACGAAGCCGTTCTCTGAAGTGAATGGATTAAACATCCATGTTTGATTCCAGTACATTTCGTAAACTATTGCAAATGCGTATAATTGATCATCTGCGGAACCATCTAGTAAATCGCCATCGTTTGTAGGGTAGCTGTTATCATACGGATCTGTCGCATCTAGGTCTTGAATTCCGCAGTTTCCATCATCTGGATCGTAATAATCTGAAATACCATCATTATCGTCATCCCAATCTTCATCATTTGGTAATCCATCTCCATCTACATCTGTATCAATATCATTTGGACCATC
>CAXFIU010000020.1:0-23466 GCA_964003245.1 uncultured Candidatus Poseidoniales archaeon | reverse complement strand
GGTAAATCATACACTTTCTGCTACACATATTCAGGTGATCAAGATTCACCACCTACTAATGGTGCAAAGGCTGATGTTTACTTAATGAGTGAAGGGAATTGGGATTTTTATATGATGAATTATGAGCTTAGAACTGAAAATTGGTTAGAGGAAATCGGCTTTTTACCAGTAGAATACAGAGATACAGTTACTTGGATGCCATTTAGAGATGTACATTCATATGAAAAATCAAAATCGGGCTACTTTTCGATAGCAGTAGATACAGAAGTATCATCATCTTTTTGGGGCGGAAGTGATTTGATAGAATACTACTTAGTTTTTGATAACTGGGATAATAATAGAAACACTGATCAGAAGGCTGCTGGAGGAACATTGAATATTGAACTTTTAGTAGATGTTGAAGATAGGCTGCTTTTACCGAAATTTACTGCATACATGTTAGTAGCAGTCCTACCTTTATCATGTCTAATTGTTCCATTAATAATCAACAGCAAATATCATTCATACGGTCTTGGAGAGGAACAAATTGAAGAAACAGAAATTCCAATCTTAGAAAATTAATTGTATTCTAGTAACTTCCAAGCAGTCTTTAAATCACTAGTGTTTATTCTACCCTGTTGTGCTAGATACCATCCATTCTCCATAGTAGTATAGACAATACTTTGGTTCAATAAAGGAGCATGGATTCTGGTCCAATCCCCACCTGCTCCGAGACCCATTATTGATAATTTATTTTTTGATTCTCTAGTTCTCCAAGCAACATCAAATAACTTCAAGGCGTCTTTTTTCCCTCCAGTATTAAATACAATCTTAATTACATTACCTGAATCTGAGATTTCATCTATTTCCTCGATAATTTCATCTGTAGAACCCGGTGACTGATCATAGTGGCTAGAAGAAATTATCTTTGTACTATCGCCAGCAATTTTTACTAATTTTTCCCTTTGCTTTGAATCTATATCTGTCTCAAGATCAATCCAACTTACTCCACTCTTAATTGCCTTTGTTAATACTTCAATTCTCTCCTTTTCCGAACCTGGGAAATAACCACCCTGTCTTTCGGGTCTACAAGTTAAGATTACAGGTAATTCAATTCCTGTTCTGAAAGAAATTAAGGACGATTCTAAGTCCACGGTATCCATAGGCTGAGGGATAAATTGAGGAGGAGTATAAACAGATTTACGAGTATCGTCAGAATCTGATTTTATATTCTCAGAAGCTTCAATTTCTTGTTCCACTACCCATAATTTATCTAAACGAACTTCAACAATGTCTGCACCTACAGCGGTTGCTCTTGCTGCATCTTTTAGCATCTCATCAACAGTGCAACCAGTAAGGGTAACACATATCATGGGCAAACTCATTGAGACTGCGAGAAATGAAGCCCGTTTAATCGTGCCGAGGGTTTTCTCAGAGAAAATATTCTAGATTATCTATTTTTGGCCTTGTTTGGGTATATTTTGTGAAAGATATCGAAAGCATTCAATAACCCCCTGACACCCCAATTATACAGATAAATTGAGGGTTCCTTTAGGGAACCCTCAGGAACAGGGCGATGAATAAGATGTCAGAAGATTACGGAGCAGAAAGTATCCAAGTTTTAGAGGGGCTTGAAGCCGTCAGAAAAAGACCTGGGATGTACTTAGGTGACCCGCATGACGGTAGTGCTTTACATCACTGTATTTGGGAAGTTGTCGATAATTCTGTTGACGAACATTTAGCTGGTCACACCTCATTAATTGAAGTAAATTTACACAAAGATGGTTCTCTTTCAGTACGAGATTATGGGAGAGGAATCCCCGTAGGGATACATGAAGAATATGGGATTTCGGCCGCAGAAGTAATTATGACTAAACTCCATGCAGGAGGTAAATTTGATAATAGCTCTTACAAGGTTTCGGGAGGACTTCACGGAGTCGGTGTTTCTGCTGTAAACGCTGTCTCGGAATGGATGGAAATGACAATACATAGAGAAGGTTTAGTCTATCATCAAAGATATGAAGCAGGAGTCCCAGTTAAACCGGTAGAAGAAATAGGGAATTGTACTGACACCGGCACATTAATCAAATTCAAACCTGATCTGACTATTTTCACAGAAATTACAGATTTTGAATTTGATCAAATAGATACAAGATTGAAGGAAACCTCTTTCTTAAATGCAGGCCTAGAAATTGTAATCACCGATGAAAGAGATGAAGAAAACAATGTCAGCAAACATCACTATGAAGGCGGTCTAGCAGAGTTTGTAACTCAAATTAACTCAAATCGTGAAGTGATGCATCAAGAAGTAATTCAGATAAATGGAGAAAAAAATACTGAAAAGGGGCCGGTAACCATAGAGTTAGCACTACAATGGTCAGATGCTTTCAGTGAGACTATTTTCTGCTATACAAATATAATTCGGAATAAAGATGGGGGCACCCATATGACAGGGCTAAGAGGGGCTTTGACAAAATCCGTGAACAATTACGCAAAGAAAAAAAAGTTACTCAAAGGAAATTCCTTGTCAGGAGATGACGTAAGAGAAGGATTGTCTGCAATTGTCAGCGTAAAACATCCAGACCCATCATTCTCATCTCAAACTAAAGATAAATTAGTTAGTAGTGAAGTGACAAGTATTGTTGAAACTGTAGTTTATGAAAAACTAGGGGAATTCTTCGAAGAAAATCCTAGTGTTGGGAAGTTAATAGTAGACAAAGCGCTTTTGGCCTCTAAGGCGAGGGAAGCCGCCAGAAAAGCTAGAGATTTGACTCGTCGGAAGGGAGTATTAGAAGGAGGAGGTTTACCTGGTAAATTAGCTGATTGCCAATCAAGAGATCCCTCGGAATGTGAAGTCTACCTAGTCGAAGGAGATTCGGCTGGAGGTTCTGCAAAAACGGGAAGAGATAGGAGAATACAGGCCATACTTCCTCTAAGAGGTAAGATTCTCAATGTTGAGAGACAACGTAGAAATTTAGTTAAGGTGTTTCAAAATAATGAAATTCAAACAATGATTAGGGCGCTAGGAGCAGGTGTTGGAAATCCATCAGAAGAGGGGGTTCCAGAAGAAGGAGAATTTGATACAACTAAGTTGAGGTATTCTAAAATAATTATAATGACTGATGCAGATATTGATGGTGCCCATATTAGGACACTTATGTTGACATTCTTATGGCGATTTATGCGCCCTGCAATTTCAGAAGGACATGTATATATTGCCCAGCCACCGCTCTATCAGTTGACTAAAGGAAGAACAAGTAAATATGCATATTCAGATGAAGAAAGAGATGAAATCATAGAACAACTAAGAGGAGAAAACCTGAATGCAAAGATAGGAGTACAAAGATACAAGGGTCTTGGTGAAATGAATCCAGAGCAATTGTGGGAAACCACAATGAATCCTGAAACTAGAACGATGTTGAAAGTAACTATTCAGGATGCAGAAGAATCGGATAGAATGTTTGAGATATTAATGGGAGAAGATGTACCTGATAGAAGAGCGTTTATTGAAAAACATGCGAAGGAGGTGACGAACCTTGACATCTGAAGAGGAAAATATGGATTCAAGTTCTCAAAATAACGAGAATATCCTGAATCATCCACTAGACAAGGAAATGAAAACATCCTACATTAATTATGCTATGTCAGTAATAATTGGTAGAGCTTTACCAGATGCTAGAGACGGGTTGAAACCTGTACATAGGAGAGTTTTGTATGGAATGTATGAAGGAGGCCATACTTCAGAGAAAAAATTCAGTAAGTCTGCCAGATCCGTTGGAGAAGTAATGGGTAAATATCACCCTCATGGAGATCAATCAATTTACGACACTATGGTTAGGATGGCTCAAGACTTCTCGCTTAGATATCCATTAGTTGACGGGCAAGGAAATTTTGGTTCTATCGATGGAGACCCTCCAGCTGCAATGCGTTATACTGAAAGTAGACTAGATAAGATATCGAAACATATGCTTGAAGATATTGAAAAGAAGACTGTTGATTTTGAACCAAACTTTGATGATTCAGAATATGAGCCAGCAGTACTACCTTCTAGATTACCAAATTTGTTACTAAATGGCAGCGATGGAATAGCTGTAGGAATGGCTACAAGAATTCCCCCTCATAACTTAACTGAAATTGCAGGTGCAATAAACCTCCACGTCAATAGGATTATCGAACAAGGAGTAGAAAAATTGGAATTTCCAAATATTTCAATTGATGAATACATGCAACATGTAAAGGGTCCCGACTTCCCTACCGGAGCAGGAATTCATGGAATTGATGGCATTTATGACATGTATTCGAGTGGGAAAGGAAGATTCCATGTTAGATCAAAGTGTGAAGTTCTCGATGATTCTAAGGGTAAGAGAATAATTATTCATGAAATACCATATCAAGTTAAGAAGGCAGATATGCTTGTACATATTGCTGAATTAGTTACGAAAGGAACAGTAATTGGAATTAGAGACATTAGAGATGAATCTTCTAAAGAAGGAATTAGAGTACTGATTGAGGTTAAAAATAATGCTGACCCACATGCAGTGCTAAATCAATTATTCAAATCCAGTAGGTTACAAGAATCATATTCAGCAAATATGATGGGGATTTTAGATGGTAGACCTGTATTGTTGACATTACCAGTTATGCTCCATACACACGTAGAACATAGAGAATCAGTAATTGAAAGAAGAGCAAAGTTTGATCTGGAAAAGGCTGAATCTAGAGCTCATATTTTAGAAGGTTTAGTCAAAGCACAAGATAGAATCGATGACATTATTGCCGTAGGAAAAGCAAGTGAAAGTAGAGAACAATTTGAACTTGTCTTGAAAGGTGATGAGAATGTAATTAAAAGCATTAAATCATTTAACTTTACAGAAGCACAGGCTAAAGCAATTGCCGAAAGAAGATTATACCAACTTAGTAAATTAGATGTAAATAAAGTAAAGAACGAATTTGATGAATTACAACTAAAAATCGCAGATCTAAGAGAAATAATAGAGTCTAGATTAAGAAGATTAACAATCTTACTAGATGAATTAGAAGAGATGGTGGAAAAACACGGAGATGAAAGGCGTTCATTCATTGACCCTATGCCTCTTTCTATGGACAGAGAAGATTTAATCGAAGAAAGGGCAATTGCAATTACATTATCCGAAGATAATTACATCAGACATTTACCAGTAGAAAGTTTCAGAGTACAAAATAGAGGCGGTAAGGGACTTAGAGGCGTTACAACAAAGGATGAAGATACTCCACAGTTAATCGTTACATGTTTTAGTAAAGATAGGTTACTAATTTTTACAGATCAGGGTAGAGTTTATGGATTAAAGGCTTGGGAAACTCCGCAAGGAAGTAGACTCTCTAAAGGAGGGCATATCAGAAACGTCCTAGGGAGTTTAAGAGAAGATGAAAATATAATCTCATTACTTCCTATATCTAAAGATCTTTTAGAAGAACCTAGCGGGAATTATTTGATTTTTGCTACAAAGAATGGAAGAATAAAACGCAGTAATCTTTCAGAATATGTTAAGATAAATAAAAATGGGAAATATGCAATAAAGTTTGCTGAGGGTGACAATGACAGCCTTATTTCAGTACGAGCTTCAAAAGATAGCGACCATGTAGTTTTGGTATCTGCGCAAGGATATGCTTGCAGATTTATGCCATCAGAGATAAAAACTAGAGAGGATCCAAATACTGGTGAAATAATTACTACGCACACAGTTAGAGTCCAAGGTAGAGTAAGCCAAGGCGTTAGTGGGATGAAATTAAGCGGAGAAGATAGAGTAATTGGAATGATTGTGTCCGATAATTTTGAGAATAATGTATTGACAATTTCTAAATTTGGAATGGCAAAGAGAACACGATTGGGATCTGGCCAAATGATAAGTCAATATGGTGAAAATGGACAAAAAATTGTTGATGAGAATGGAGAAGAGGTCTATGAAAGAGATGGATATAGGAAAACAAATAGAGGAACCAAAGGCGTTCGGACTATGTCTCTGAATGAAGACGATGAGATAATTAGTGTTAGACAAATACCTAATCTATCAGATCAGTTATTCATGCTGACGAAGTCAGGTATGATGATTAGACTAGCCGCTAACCAAACAAAGGAAACTAGGGGTAAAGTTGCTAAAGGGACTAGGATTATGGAATTAAGAAATAAAGATAAAACTGGCTATAATGATGAAATTATATTTGTAGCACGCTTACCTAGTGAACTTATTGAAGAGAATAATGAAGATGATTCACCAGATGAAGAGGAATGAGATAGACCGTTCCGCTTAAGCCATAGTCAAAACTCGGATGACCATTGCGGCAGTCGCATAGCCTGGCCATTGCGCTGGATTGCTAATCCAGTGGTGTTTCACCTCGGGAGTTCGAATCTCCCCTGCCGCGCCATTAAATGATAGGAGGTTTCTTGTTGACATCATACTCAGCATGGCCATGAATTACTTGGCTGGAATCGCTTTAGCCCTGCTATTTGCTGTTACAATTCTGATATTTTGGGTGTGGTCCAGAATAAGGCATTTGACTCCATCTAATGATCTCTCTTGGGTAAATGAGAATAAATTTACAGCATATGCAGAAATAGAAGGAGATGAGGTTTTATTAAAAAATGTCAGAAATTTCAATTGGAGAACTACTAAAGACTACGATGAAAGTTGGATAGAAAAGAAGTTTAAGATATCTGAATGTACTAAAATATGGTTAGTATTAGAATATTTTTATCCTACTAGAAGACCCGTTGCACATACTTTACTAAGTTTCGAGTTTGAAAATGGAGAAAGAATATCATGCTCAATAGAAATCAGGAGAGAACCCGGAGAAAGATTTAGCCCCGTAAAAGGGTTATTAAGAGAATTTGAGATAATGTATGTTTGGGCTACTGAAGAAGATGTTATTGGCGTTAGGAGTAGGTGTAGAAAATCAGAAACACATCTTTTTGAAGCTGTTATTTTGGGAGAAGGTAACCAGTGCAGAATGTTGGAATCATACCTAAGGAGAACAAACAAACTACATGAGAAACCAGAATTTTATAACAGTATATTCAATAATTGCACTACAAATATCGCGTCACATGTTAACGACGTATATCCTGGAAGAATCCCACGTGCAATTGGAGTAATATTACCTGGTTTAAGCCCAAAATTACTCAGTAGAAATAATTTAGTTAGATTAAGAGGAGGGGGCATTAAAGAAGAGATGAAAATTAATCAAATTGAAGAAAGAGCTAGGTCTTGGGATGGGAAAAGTGACTTTGGAGAAACAATTAGAAATGTGGAGTCTTGACAAAAGTATTCAACAACTACCCAACTATCGAAGAATGTGGAACGGATTGAACCTATGACTCCAAAGGGAGTTTTTGAATATAGATTACCTCCTTCTAAAAGTCATATGATTAGGGAATTAATGCTTGCATCGAAATCAATAACTAATACAGAAATAATCTTCAATGGCTCTCCAGGAGAGGACATAATCTCAATGAGTAATTGTTTAGAGCTAATGGGTGTAGAAATAAAAAAGGAGAAAGGGAAATGGACAATAAAACCTCCAAAAAATGGCTTAATTGCACCAAAACAGACTATTAATTGTGGAAACTCAGGCACCGTTGCTAGAATAATGAGTGTGGTTGCTGCAACTTTCGAATCTGAAATCACAATAGATGGAGACATATCACTACGGAAAAGAAGTAATGCTGAATTGTCCGAATGTCTCAGAGATATGGGTTGTGAAGTTTCGGGGAATGGTTTCCCCTGTACAATAAAAGGACCAATTAAAATACAGAATAATTTAGAGATAGATGTTTCAAACTCAAGTCAGCCAATAACTGCTCTGATACTGTCTTCTTCCGATCTTAAAGAGGAAATAAGCGTGAAATTATTAGGTAAAAGAGTTAGTAAAGGATACTTAAAATTGACAATTGATTTGGCAAGAAAATGGGGGCTCAAAGCCAAATTAAAAGAGGATTCTATAGAATTATTTAGGTGGGATGTAAAGTCACCTGGTAATGTGAAGATTCCAAGTGAAATAAGTCTCTATCCAATGGCTATATTACTGGATAAATTACATGAAAATTTACAAGTTAAGATACAGAAAGATGATTCAGACAATCTACTATCATCTATTCTTGATGATTTAGAAAGACCAGAACTAAAAATATTAGACCTCATAAATGCAAGTGATATTATTACACCTTCAGCAGCCTTAATGGCTATTTCAAATGGCGGAGAGATAGTCGGAGTTGAGCACAGTAAAGGAAAAGAATCTGATAGAATAATTAAGACGTGTGAACTATTAAATGAATTTTCTATGAAATGTGAATCGAAAAAAGATAGAATAAAATTACTTGGTAGAGATTTACCAAAAAGGCCTGGAAAGAGTATCAAAACACATATGGATCATAGATTGGCTATGACTGCAGTAATTTTAGCAACATACTGTGGAGCTGAAATAGATGATGTTGAAATAATAAAAGTCACTCATCCTGAATTTATGAATATGATAAATGAACTAAGATAATTTAACCATGTCTTCCAAAATGCTTGTCAAGATGATTCTGAGATAATTTGAGAATTGTTGGACGCCCATGAACACAGGCCCATGGATTGGGTACTGTTCTCATATCTAGCAATAAACGTCTCATTTCAGCTAGATTTAATTCCTGATTTGCCTTAACTGAACCACGACATGACTTCATGAAAGCAACTTTATCACGTAATTTTTCAACTGTATCAACACCTCGGGATTCGGGTTGAGACGAAATATCAATCAGTATATCGTGAATGAATTCGACTATTCCTGATTCGCCGATCAAAACATCAGGAACAGATTCTACAACTATCTGTCGATCAGATTCAGTGAAACGAATTCCTAATTCAAGTAATCTATCAGAGTTGGAACGAGCAGCAGATAATTCCCTCGCACCTACAGAAATAACAACTGGATTAATCAACTCCTGAGGCGACCAATCGACCATGGAGGGACGTAATCTTTCATACCTTATTCTTTCATGCAATGCATGCTGATCAACTATGAATAATTCGCCATCACCTTCGGCTAGAATATATGAATCTGAGAATTGAGAAAGTACATTCATTTTAGGCAAATCAGGTATTATTGCAGCATCAGATTGGGGTTCATCAACGGGAGAAACTGATTCGCCATCTAATGAAAAACGATGTAATTTACGTTCTTCTGATGATAAAGACGGAGAAATTGGTTTCGAATCAAGGCCGGGCAAAGTTTGCTGTTCTAAATTATTAAATTCTTCCCTAGGTTTTGATGATTGGACTTTTTCATTAGAATTTCTTATGCTACTAAAGTGTGTTTGTATTTTTTCTTTTTGACTTACATGAACCCAAGAGGGGATAAATTCTTCTGAATCATTCTTATCTTCATTTATATCAACATTTATTCCTTCTAAAATTGTTAGATCCTTAAATTCAGGTTCTGTTGAAATTTTACTTAGTGTATATTTTATGCTCCGCTCTAGCCTCTCTAAGACTCTCCATGAATTTTGTAATCTAACTTCTCTCTTAGTTGGATGGACATTTACATCTACCTCTTCGGTTGGAAGATTCAGCGATAATACTCCGATAGGATGTCGACCTACCATTAACCTAGTGTGATATCCACGTCTTATTGACTGCAAAAATGGACCAGGATTTACAGGTCTACCATTTACTAATACGTGAATATCATCAGAACGAGAACGAGAAATACCGGGTGGAGAAATCCATCCATTCCAATTTTCTTTACCAGGGGCATCATTATCCACTTCTGAAGATTCAAGAGGTACTAACTTAGAAGAAGTAGTGCCAAATAAATCGTATAATCTATCTTCCATACTATCACAAGGTGGACAATCTAATACTTTACGACCATCTATCTCAACCAAGATTCCTACTTTAGATTCGCTGAGAGCCAAAGAAATTGCTATATCTACTATTGCAGCGTTTTCAGTAGAGGGCCTTCTTTGGAAAGATAAACGTGCTGGTATTTTTTGAAACAAATTTTGAACATCTACTTTCGTCCCAGGAGGAATTCCTATCAATTCAATATCCTCTACCAATCCATTGTCAACAGTTAAAGAAAAACCTTCAGAACCTCTGACCTTACTTGAAAGAGTCATTTTGCTAACTGCAGCAATTGACGCTAATGCTTCACCACGAAATCCTTTTGTAACAACGGTTCTCAAATCCTCAGATGAAGAGATTTTACTAGTTGCATGCCTCTTTATGGCTAATTTTAGTTCATCTTTAGGTATGCCATGGCCATCATCAATTACTGAGATTCTAGAAAATCCTCCGTCGACAATTTCAATTCTTATCTTCTTACAACCGGAGTCGATTGAATTTTCAACTAATTCTTTAACAACCTGTGCGGGTCTTTCAACTACCTCTCCTGCTGCAATTTGATCAATAGTTAGTTCATCAAGTTGTTGAATAGGAATACGAGAAGAGTCAGACATTTAATTACTCCATTAAATCATAATATTGAGATTTCTTCAGAGAATCAATCATCGCATAAAGTACTTCTTGAGACTCTCTGGGACTAAGGTTATCTGGATCAATTGATCTTAGTCTTTCTGCGATTTCTTTTAACATAGGGTCAATAATTACCTCTTCGTTGATTATAGGTAAATTAGATTCTAAACTCTCTTCATTAACATCCTTATTAGGAATCGAGTTAATCATCCATCCGTAAATACTTGATTGACCTTCGGGCCTAGATTCCGGAGATTTGTTTGAGCCTGCTTTGGCGCCTTGAGCCTGACTCTCGAGGAATATCAGTAAGTCTCTAGCTCTTTCAACGACTGAAATTGGAAGGCCCGCTAATGCTGCAACTTGTACACCATAAGATTGATCGCATGAACCCTCAGATATAGTATGTAGAAAACGTATCTCACCATTAATATCCGCCACCTCAACATGAATATTTTTCAAATTTTCAAACTCATTTTCTAATCCTATTAATTGATGATAGTGAGTAGCGAATAGGGTTCTTGCACCTAACCTACGACAAATATCCTCTGTAACCGACCAAGCAATGGCCAACCCATCAAAAGTTGAGGTCCCTCTACCAATTTCGTCAAGAAGAATCAGACTTTTTTCGGTAGCACGCCTCAGTATGTGAGCAACTTCTATCATCTCCATCATGAAAGTTGAACGACCACGACGCAAATCATCATGTGCTCCAACTCTCGTGAAAACTCTATCGATAATACCAATTTTCGCCTTTTCAGCGGGCACAAAAGAACCCGATTGAGCTAGTATCGAAATTAATGCGGTTTGACGAAGATATGTTGACTTGCCACCCATATTTGGGCCGGTCAATAACAAAAAACTTCTTTTTTTATCTATTTTAACATCATTTGGTACAAACCTGCCATCGGATTCTAAGACAGGATGTCTTCCAGAAACAATATCAATCGTATTTCCTACAATAATTTCCGGTTTGCACCAAGAATTTTTTCTTGCGTGAATAGCAAACGAACAAAGAACATCAGCAACTGCAATTTTTCTAGCAATTGTTGCGAGTTCTGAAGAATAATTGGATACAATGTTTCGTAATTCAACAAATAACTCTTTTTCAAGAGCTTTAGCCCTGTCATCAGCAGTCAAAATTATTTCTTCCCAAGATGCTAAATCGTCAGTAGTATATCTCTCTGCATTCGTCATAGTTTGTCGGCGACGATAATGTTCTGGCACCTTATCTATATGCGACTTAGTGATTTCGATAAAGAAACCAAATTGCCTATTATGTTTGATTTTAAGATTGGGAATATCTAATTTCTCTCTCTCTTGAGCCTCGAAATTCTTCAACCAGTCAGTTCCTTCACCTGCCTTTTCCCTAAGATCATCTAATTTCTTATCAACTCCAAATCTAAATATCCCTCCATCCCTAATTGTTGCAGGCGGCTCATCTACTATCTTCTCAGAGATTAAATGATTGATCTCGGATAAATTATCCAATCCATTAGATGATTGATGCAAAAGCTCTGAATCGCCTTCACTAAGAAGTGATTGTATTGTTTTCATACGACTAAGACATTCTGAAATTGCAACTAAATCTCTAGCATTCGCTCTACCGTAGGCCAAGCGAGTTGAAAGCCGCTCTAGATCTCTCATAGATTTTAGTGAATCACGAATAGAGTCAAGTCTTCTAGGTGCTTTGAATAAACTGCTTACTGCAGAGTGTCTTAAACCAATTTCTTCTTTATTTGTCAATGGCCTCATAATCCACTCTTTGAGTAATCTCCTACCCATCCAAGTCCTTGTTGAATCAATAGATTGTAAAAGTGAACCTTGTTTTTCACCAACTAAAGTATGGCTCAATTCTAAATTCCTCAGTGTAGTTTGATCGAGGACTAAATGACCATCATCTGCATCAAAATGAAGTTCGCGAAGAGGAACTGTGTCAATTAAATGTAAATTTGCTATATATCTGGCGGCAAGCCCGCATGCCTGCAATGCTAAAGGTTTAGAATCTAAATCTACACTGCCGAGATCTGAAACTTTCAAATGTTCACGGAGTGCCTGTAACATTTGTTTGGGATTTGCATCATGGACACTAAGGATTACATTATCGAGATTAGAAATAAGTGACAGTATCGAATCCAAAGATGCATCCTTCTTTGACACTACTAATTCACTTGGAGACCACCTCTGGATTTCATCTTTAATTCTCTCCCAGCGTCCTGCACCAGATTGTTCCTGAATCCAGGAACGACCTGTAGATGAATCTAAAATTGCCATGCCAATTATGTCGTCTTTAACCGATAATGATGCTAAAATACTTGAACCATCTTCTCCAATTAGATTCTCCTCATATAACGAACCAGGAGTGTATACTCTAGTAACCACTCTTTCAAGAATCTTAGAACCAGGGCGCAATTCTTCTTCTTGTTCACACATTGTAACTTTGTGACCAGCGCGCAACATCGATTGAAGATAAGACTCGACAGAATGCCAAGGTACACCTGCCATAGGAACAGGATTTTCAGAATTCTTATCACGACTTGTCAAAGTTATTCCAAGAACTTCTGATGCTAAAACTGCATCATCATAGAACATCTCATAAAAATCACCCATTCTAAAGAAAAGGACTGTATCAGGGTGCTGTGCCTTTATTTCTGCGAATTGATCTAACATCGACCTCTTCACCATATCTAATACCTCCAACACTCACACCCGAGCGTGGGTTTGTCCACAAAGCGGGGGGTGCATAAGCAAATCGCCTGTAATCTCAAGAAAGATATCAAATGCCAATAGCACTACAGATAAATTAGTTGAAGTTCTCGGACGTCATAGATGAGTGTTTTTTTATGATAAAAGCGAATAACATTAAAACACATTTTCTAATGCTTTTAGTGGCAATAATTTGGGGATTCTCATGGGCAATTGGGAGAATTCTGTCATTAGAAATACCTCCTATGACAGGAGCTTGGCTTAGATATATTTTAACAATAATAATATTCTATATATGGTTTCTAATTCTAAAAATCAAAGGGAATAAAGTAAGATGGCTACCCGATAATAAAAGTACATTCAGAAGCTTATTAATTATAGGATTTACAGGTGTTTTATGCTATCAATTTTTCTTTATGCATGGGATGTATTACACCGCAGCAGGAGATGCCTCTCTCATCATTACATTCAATCCAATTTTTACTGTGGTTTTAGCCGCCCCATTACTTGGACAGGCAATTTCTAAGAAAATGTTTCTAGGTTTATTTTGTGGTTTCATAGGTGTAGGAATTGTCACAGGATGGAGTCCAAATACACAGATTAATTTTGAGGATAGAATTTTAGGAGACTTGTTAATTCTATGCGCCTCATTCTCTTGGGCAACGACCACTAATATGACAAAAAGATTAATGGAAGGGAAGGATGGAATTAACAATTATACGTCATTAGAAATTGTTGTTTGGTATTCATTAATTGGAACAATAATGATGACACCTTTTGTCATATATGATGTATGGATAAATGGACTTATCTTACCAACTAGAGAGGGATGGTTAGCAATTGTATACTTAGGTGCTTTCTCAACTGTTCTAGCATATTATTGGTTTACAATTGGGATCGAGAAATTAGGAGCTACTGCAGCTTCTTCATACATTTTCTTAGTACCACTATTTGGCATACTTGGAGGATGGTGGTTATTAGAAGAAAATCTAGGATATTCAATAATTATTGGATTTATGATGATTCTAATGGGAGTAAGAATTGTCCAAATTGAGAGTGCAAGATTAAAGATTTCTTAATTTCATAATTATAGAAAGATAATTTATCCTGCTCACTTATCATTAAATACGGTAGGCCAGTCGGCCGAAGTCGAGGTTGTTCAAATGGCACGTAAGCCCGCATCCATGTATCGCCGACTTAAGGGTCAGGCATTTACTAGGCGTCAGTACACTGGAGGTGTACCTAATAATCGAATTCTGCGTTATTTTATGGGCAACAGAAAGAAAGCAGAGGCAGGAGGTTTTCCTGTAAAAGTGGCTTTATTAGCAGACAATTCATGTCAAATACAAGATAAAGCACTAGAAGCGGCCCGTCAAGTTGCAAATGCTAGAATCAGGGATGCTGCTGGAGAAAACTACGCTCTAAGGATGCATACTTATCCACATCAAATTCTTCGTGAGAACAAGCAAGCTACCGGTGCGGGAGCAGATCGTGTATCTCAAGGAATGAGACAAGCATTTGGAAAGAATGTGGGTACTGCTGCACGAGTACAGAGAGGTCAAACTGTCATTTCCATAGTAACTACTCCAGAGAATTACATTGTTGCAAGAGATGCATTGCGTAAAGCGAACTGTAAATTTCCAACACCTTGTACAATCAAGGTAGTTGAAGGTTCCGAGCATTTGAAAGGACTAGTCTGAGTGTGATGGGGCATGGAGCCCAGAGATCCTCTAGCAGTATTACACGAATCACTACGTGGTTCACCAATTATTTGGAAGGGAGAATACCCCTACTTCATTCATCCAATCTCAGATGGTATCCCAAGAATGAAGGCGGAAGTATTACGAGCTACGAGAGATTTAATTGTTGAGAGTGTAGATTGGACAAAAATTGATTTAATCGTAACTGTAGAAGCAATGGGACTCCCACTTTTAGCAGCAGTAGGAGATGCTACAGGCATACCTACAGTAGTAATTCGAAAACGCTCTTATGGAATGGAGGGTGAAACAAGAGTTGATGTAGCAACTGGATATTCTCAATCTACCGTTTATATTAATGACATTAAACCTGGTGAGAGAATTCTGATAGTAGATGATGTTATTTCAACTGGTGGAACACTAGAACCACTATTGGAAACACTAGAAAATATGGGAGTAATTCTCCAAGATATAGTCATAGCAATTGAAAAAGGAAATGGCCGTGAGAGGCTAAATAAAGAGAGACCTAATTGGCCAATAAGATCTCTTGCAAGAATTGATATTATTGACGGCAAAGTTGAGATTGTAGATTGATGTGGTGAGAAATTGGATTTAGAAAAACATAATTTCGAGCTAGATGATTTAATCGAACGTATAAAAAAAAATGACCATCGCCTTGTAGCATTACAAGTCCCTGAGGGATTAAAAATGCAGGCTTTAGATATGATGGACCAGATAGAAACAGAGACCTCTGCTAGAGTTGTTCTTTCAGCAGATCCTTGCTATGGAGCATGCGACTTAGTTCACGATAAAATGCAAAATATTGGAGCAGAATTAGTGGCACATATGGGTCACTCTCAAATGAATATTGACTCAGGTATGCCAACACAGTTCATACCAGTCACATATGATGGAAGTCCAGAAATTGAACCTGTTCTGCCGTATCTGCATGCACATCGTGAAATTGCAATTAGTCGACTAAATGATTCATCTGGACCTGTCTTATCTGAACTTGAAGCTCTGGACCGGTTTGAAGATATGGTTGGTAGAGTAGCTCCTTTGACAGATACAAAACTTGGTTTGGTAGGCAGTATACAGCATTTACACTTGCTCCCCACTTTTAAGAAACATTTTGAGGATGCTGGATTTGATGTTACAATTCCAGTCGGAGGTGCAAGATTGTCATTACCAGGGCAAGTTTTGGGATGTAATTATTCAGGCGATGACCCCACCGTTGGGCACTACGTATTCTTAGGAAGCGGTGATTTTCATCCTATTGGATTAGTATTGCATACTGGAAAACCTCTTGCAATGTTGGACCCTTACAGTGGAGATGCAAAGGAAATGGGGAGAGAGAGAATTGAGAGAATTCTGAGACAACGTTCTGGATTAATAATGTCTTCAATGGACAAAAAAAGATTTGGCATATTGATAGGTTCTAAGCCAGGTCAAATGAGAAGGAATTTAGCCCTAAGAATGAAAAGAAAACTTGAGAAACATGGGAAAAAAGGATTTTTATTATCAATGGAACATGTTGGTCCTGAATTGATTGATTTTTATCCCGTAGATGTTTTTGTAAATACCGCCTGCCCGAGAATAGCAATAGATGATGCAGTGAAATATGCTAAACCAATGATAACTCCGTACGAACTCGAAGTTGCTCTTGGAGAAAAGAAATGGGAAAATGGTTATCAATTTGATGAAATACCATGAGTAAATTATTATTAAAAATTAAACAAACTGATAAAGACTCAGGATAGGTCTAAGAACGACCGAATAAAGAACGTACTGATGTCAGGATACCTCGACCGCATAGGTGCTGGGAAAGTCCTAGTGAATAGGGAGCCCTTTTCTTTTGATTGGACGCCAGACTACCTAGTAGGGAGAGATAGAGAACTTACTGAGCTAGCCGGGTTATTCACTCACGTAGAAAATCATAACTCAAGTTGTAGAGCAGTAATTACTGGACCGGTTGGCTCAGGTAAGACAGTTCTAACAAGACGTTTTGGACATGATTTGTTGAGCCATCTAGAAGGTAAGAGAAAAGTCGTCTTAGCACATGTAAATTGTAGAAATCACACCTCTACATCACAAGTATTACAGAGAATTGCTTTGACATTGGATTCCGGACATCCTGAAAGAGGACTTAGTTCGGGGGAAATAATACAATCAATTAGAAGAAATCTAATTTCACATAACAGTCATCTCTTATTGGTTCTTGATGAAGTTGATTTGTTAATTAGGAGAGATAATTCTGATTTGATATACAAACTCCTTAGAATCGATGAAGGGCAAGAAAAACAAGGATCTTTATCATTAATTCTAGTTAGTCAAGATTCTATGCTCTTGAAATTATTCGAACCAGCCATAATATCTAGATTGGGTGCAAGTAATATTCTAAAAATGAGTCCTTATGATAAAAAAGGATTAACTGATATTGCACGACAAAGAGCAGATATAGCGTGCAGAAATGGTTCAATAAGTGAGGAAGTTCTGGAAAAAATAGGAGTTATGGCTGCAGAATCTGGAGACGCGAGATTGGCCATTGAACTACTTGATTCATCAATAAGAAGAGCAGAATCTGCAGGCAGAGGTGAAGTTCTGATTGAAGATATTGAACAAAGTTCAGAAAGAGTTGCTGCCATAGAACCGAGTCAAGTTGATGGGCTCTCTAAAGATCAGAAATTAATCATGCTTGGACTTTGTAGAAGATTGAAAAAGGAAGCAGAAATAAATACTGGAGATGCAGAAAAACTTTACAAGATTGTTTGTGAAGAATATGAAACTAAACCTAGAAGCTATACTACATTTTGGAAGCATCTGAAATTTCTAGAAAATCAAGGTTTAATTGAAACTAGAAGTAGTAAATCAAATGTTGGAAGAGGTAGAACTCAATATATCACAATGAATAAAGTTGCACCAGCAAATTTAGCAAATAGAATCGAGAAAGAATTGCAAAGATGATTATTGAGTTTGATATCGTCTTCCGAACCGCTCTTATAGGGGTCGTATGTCGGCAAGTCGTCTAAGGTGAGTAAAATGGCAGGTGAGCAATCTTTCAAGGCTGTAATCAATGATACAAATCCGAGTGCAAAAGGCCGTTCATTCTCAGTAGAAATTACAGGAGCTAACTTCAATCACTTCTTAGGGAAGAAAATTGGGGATTCGGTAGAAGGTATGTTTGTAGGAGATGGTGAACAAACATTAAATGGATACAAACTTCAAATTACGGGTGGATCTGATAAAACAGGCCGTCCTATGCGTTCTGAGCTAGAAGGTGGTAACGTCAAATCAGTACTAATCACAGCCGGAACAGGTTACAAAGGCAAACGCTATGTTAAGAAAAATTCTAAAATTTATCGTTACAAATATGATGGTTTGCGTCGACGTAGAAATCTAAGAGGGAACACCATTAGTACAGATACTCGACAACTTAATCTTAAGGTTCTAGAATATGGTAAAAAATCTCTAGGTTCTATCCTTGGCGATGAAGAGGAGTGAGAATCTTAGGGGATGATGCTTCTGGCTGAAACTAAAGGACAGCCAGAAGTAAATATTGGGATGGTCGGACATGTCGACCATGGTAAAACGACTTTGACGAAAGCCCTCTCTGGAACTTGGACAGATACCCATTCAGAAGAAAGAAAGAGAGGTATTAGTATCAAACTTGGATATGCTGATACTACATTCTATTGCACTGAAGATGGTAATTATTACGCTAAAGGAAAACATCCAGAAGGAAAAAAAGATTCAAAAAAAGAATTGTTAAGAGTTGTTTCTTTTGTTGATGCACCGGGTCACGAAACTCTGATGGCTGTTATGATTTCAGGCGCATCAATAATGGATGGAGCATTATTACTTATTTCTGCAACCGAAAAATGCCCTCAACCACAAACAAGGGAACACTTAGCGGCTTTACAAATTGCTGGGATAGAAAATATTGTCATTGTACAAAATAAAATCGATTTAGTTTCTAAAGAAAGGGCTATCGAATCTTTCAATGAAATAAAAGAATTTGTAAAAGGAACATTAGCAGAAAATTCACCAATAATACCTATTTCTGCGCAGCAGGACGTAAATCTTGATGTTTTGATTCATGCAATTGAACATACAATCCCCACGCCTGATAGAACAAAAGAAGATACTGGGCTAATGTATGTTGCAAGATCTTTTGATACAAACCGACCAGGAGCCCGTCCAAAAGACCTTTCAGGTGGGATAATTGGAGGCAGCATCGTTGAAGGTTCTTTTTCAGTAGGAGATAAAATTACCATTGCACCAGGAAGAAGAATTCAAGTAGGAAATAAAACTCGCTGGGAGCCATTAGAGACACATATAGAGAGTATTAAGGGTGGAGGATTGAATCTAGATACCGCTCATGCAGGAGGATTATGTGGTATTGCTACTCCATTAGATCCAGTTACAACGAAAGCAGATGAGCTATCTGGACAAGTTATGGCGAGGAAAGGAGAACTTCCTCCAATTTGGGACTCTTTGGAACTAGATTTAGAATTATTAGAAAAGATGGTTGCAGGGGCAGAAGGTGATTCAGATCCTGTCCGTCCATTATCAATGAATGAGATGTTAATGATTAATTCCGCGACGGCTACTTCTGTTGGAACTGTAACAAAAAAAGGTAAAATTTCAAAAATCGCTCTTAGGCTACCAATTTGTGCTAAAGTTGGTAGTAGAATTACATTGTCAAGAAGAGTTGGTTCGAGATGGCGTTTAATAGGTCATGGAACAATTGTGGGGTGAATCAACTTGAACTGCGTCCTAATAGACGCTTGTGGATGGGCAGCGTTAGTTGATGCTGAACTAAACATAGATATTTCAATGAGTAAAATTATAGGAAAACCAAGATATTTATTATTGGAAAAGGTCAAGCAAGAGTTAGAATCATTATCCAAACAAAGAAGAGGGTTGTTATTGGATCTATTAGATAAGAAATCTGAATTAATCCAAGCACCTATGGGGTTGAGACACACTGACCAAATGTTACTAGAATTATCTAGAGAAAATGGATGGCCAGTATTAACAATAGATAGAAGATTAAAAGAGAGATTAATTAATACTGGTGGGTCATATATTGAAATAACTTCTAAAAATGTATTAAGATTAATACAGAATTAAGGCAAAGTAAACAATCTGTCGTCCCCATGGCCATCCAATAATCCAATTCTAACTGCAGCATCAATCCATGCATGGGCATAATTAATTGCGCCAAAAGCACGTACTAGATCACCATTATTCATGAAGTAAAGAGCATCTTGTTGATAATCGTCGCACATCTTAAGCATTGCTTGAAGCCTATTTTCGTCTTCTATATTTTTAGTAATAGAAGTTGCTTTTATTCTTGCTTCCGCAGTTAAGTCAAGGTATTTCTGGACCTTTTCCTTAGATACAATATTTCCATTATCTGACATAATTACTCCTCAAAATTCATTTGCAGCTGCTTCACTTAACTTGAATAAGCGAGTCCTGCCTTGTTTTCTAACTGACAACATACCTGATTTTTGAAGGCTGTTGTATAATTGGGATAGTCTAGGTCGTCCAACTTCTAATCTAGCCTGTAATTCGTCATCAGAGGGAGAAATTTCTCTAATTGAGGCCACTTCTAAAATCATTCTCTCGGCATCAGAGAGGGAATAAAATCTATTTACATCTAATTCATTATCTTCTTCCCAGATTGGAGAAAATCGTGATTTTTTAGTAGTTAAATCATTAATCATAGTATTGTTCTTCTCTGTTGGATATATTGGAATTGATTCTATTAATTCAACTGCATCTTGAATCTCAGGTTCTTCGAAAATAGATTCTTCAATTGCTGATTCTTGAGCTATATTTTCCTCATTAGGATGATTTTCAATACTTAGAGGAGGATTATTCTGCACGTTGGACTTTGGTTTTAGATCTGGAACAGTAGACTGATATGAAGGTTCAACGGACCATTCAGCTCCTTCAACACTAATTTCAATTATGTCATAATCAATTGAATGAATATTTTGATCCATTCTCGCTTCTGAGACAATTGGTTCATCAATTTCATTCATATTTTGGATCTCAGGAGTCTCTTGACTCACATAATTATCTAAAGTCGATTGAGGAGGTTCTTCATCGACGTAAGTAATGGGGATATTAGGCGTAATATCATTTTCCATGCCAGAAGTTGTTTTTTGTAACCTCTTTCTAAGGAAGCCAAATCCCTTATTTTGTGTGCTAGAGGATGATTCGGTCGGACTATCAGGAGGTTCGGTACCTGGTGTCATAAACAATTCTGTTTCATTGCCGATATCATCTTCTTCTATTATATTGGTTTCTTCATCGACTAAATCATTTTCAATTTCAGGGAAATTATCGGACCATATTGGCTTTTCTTCATCAGTCGGATCATTATCATCATAAAGGCTCTCGGCCGATAAAGGGACCTCTTCATCAAAATCCCACAAATCAGATGGTTCCTCATCAATGAAGTCATCATTTTCAAGATTATTGTCGACGGTTTCGGGGACAGAAATTTCAGATTGATTATCTTCCTCAATATTATTTCTATCATAAACTATTTCTTCATCGATGGGTGTCTTTGGCGCATGGAAAGACATTAGATTTTCCAAGGTTCCTTGATAACCGAGATCTCTCTTTTCATCTACTAAACGCTTTAGAATCGTGATAGTATCTCTCGGATTGCCTCCAGTTTTGCCATATATCGAATTTAGAATCTGTGAATTGATTATCCACTTCTCCTTAGATTTGAGCCTCATTCGATTATTCACCATTTCTTGTATCTCAATTTTTGTGAAATTTTCTAGTCTGTCTGGTTCATCAAAAAGATTTCTTATTTCATTATCGATCTCCAAATATTGGGATTCAGTCACACTTACAATTACCATTGTTCGAAGTCTAGAGAGAATAGGGCAAATTCTAGATAAGAAAGAATTTATATCAATTATCTGAGGAGGGTAATCTAAAGCTATAATTGGCAAGGGGCCTTTATCTTCATCCAACAAAGAAATCAATTTTTGAGATAATTGATTCATTGTACTTATAGATTGGAATGTTCCGAAATGCGTCAATATTTCATGTAGTACTAACTTTGCCTGATCTCCCTCTTCAGATAAAAACTGGCCAATGTATTTCTTTGGGGTTTGGGAAGAAATAGCATTAATCATTGAAGTTCTTCCCGAACCGGATTCTCCAACCAATAATATCATTCTAGGCGAACCTGAATGAATATGTTCTCTCCATCTATGAAGTATTTCTTTACGTCCTACTAAATCCTGAGCTCTCGATGATTCAATTGGACGATTGTCGAAAGGATTACCGCGTAAAGCTGGTAAGTCGATCAAACTGACTCCCCCGTCGTACATATGTGTCGGTAAGTCTACTAGTTCATAATATTCACGCTTAATTACGCATAAAAAATCATCTATTAACGCTTTTTATTGTTTCCTAAAATCAAAAAACTCCATTAAATGCTTAAAATAAGGTTTTTAGATTAATTTATTAACGCTTTATTAACGCTTATTTAATGCGTTAGCGAAGCGTTAACGGTCAAATTAACGCTTAAATCTAAGAAAATATGGGCTAAAAGCTGCATTAGGAGAGATAAATCATGAGAGAAGTTGACATTATGGGAGCTTACCCAATAGCAACTATTAACAGATATAAACTGCATATTTGATCATTTTAAAGCAAAGACATTACAAACGATATGTCTTGGCAAAGAATGGTGAAGACATGCCAGTAGACAATAGTCGTTTGAAAGGATTTTACAAACTATCAGTGCCAGAAAGAAGAGAGCATTTAGCGCAACTAGCAGGGTTGACTGCTGAACAAGTAAATGCTTGGGCGGATTCAGAGTTATCCGAAGATACCGCAGATAGAATGATTGAGAATGTTGTCGGCAGATATTCGTTGCCGATTGGAGTGGCTACGAACTTCGTAATTGATGGAGAACATTACTTGATTCCTTTCGTAGTAGAAGAAGCAAGTGTAGTAGCTGCTGCATCAAACATGGCTAAGAGATGCCAAGCAAAAGGAGGATTTAGATCGAATAATACTGACCCGATTATGATAGGGCAGATACAAATCGTAAATTGCGATGACCCTGAGGCTTCCAAAAAATCCATTCTTTCCTCTAAAGATGAATTAATACAGTTGTGCAATGATGTCGACCCAATATTGGTTAAATTTGGAGGAGGGTGTAAAGATGTGGAAGTTAGAATTATCGAAACTATGTCTGGCCCGATGGTTATTGTCCATATATTAGTAGATTGTAGAGATGCGATGGGCGCTAATGCAGTCAATACGATGGCAGAAACTATTGCTCCGAAAATAGAGTCATTATCTGGAGGTACGGTTATACTTAGAATAATTAGCAATCTTGCAGTCCATAGACTGGCCAGAGTTAGCGCCACATTTACCCCAGAAGAAATGTCCGATAATGGAGATGCAAAACAAGGATCCGAAGTAATAGATGGAGTGATACAAGCATATCATTTTGCTGCTGCTGATCCTTTCAGAGCAACTACACATAACAAAGGAATAATGAATGCTATTTCACCAATAGCAATAGCCTGTGGACAAGATTGGAGAGC
>CAXFIU010000019.1:0-24340 GCA_964003245.1 uncultured Candidatus Poseidoniales archaeon | reverse complement strand
CCTGCTAAGCCTCCAGCACCTCCAGCAAAACCTCCAGCACCCCCTGCTAAGCCTCCAGCACCTCCAGCAAAACCTCCAGCACCCCCTGCTAAGCCTCAACCGGAAAAGGAGAAAGCAAAAGCTCCTCCTAAGCGGAAACCCAAACCGAGACCCAAAGGAAAGCCAAAAGGGAAGCCAAAAGGGAAGGGCCAACCAACTAAAAAGAAGAAAAGAAAAGGCCGTAAAATCAACATTAAATTGGGCCTGAGGCAAAAGAAAATCACCGACGAAGAAGACACTTATTCAGATCAAATTGGTTGGACTGCAATGGAAGAAAACTTTGACGATTATGAAGACCCAACTCCTAAAGAACCAGAAATCGTAACTCATCAATGTTCGATGTGCGGCGCAATGATGCGAATACCTCGGCCTAAAAGAGAGCGATACAAAGTAATTTGTGCACACCCCGAATGTGGACACTCTGACATGATAGGCATCTAATCATATTAGAACATATGATATTCTCTTCATAGAAGCAATGATTAATACAAAGATCAATATTTTTCTAATTAATGATTGGTGGGCATTTTCGGAACCATATTTCGCCCCCAGATATCCGCCCAATAGTACTGCCATAACAAAAGGTAACAAAATTTTCAAATCTATTACTAACTGTCCAGAAACTCCGGCTCCGAGTAATCCCGCCATCGAGTTAACCCAAATAAAAAGTGCAGCTGTAGCGGCAGCAGTTTTAGGATCGGCCCATTTTTTTAGTAAAAGTATTGGCGATAAGAAAATGCCCCCACCTACTCCTATGACACCACTCATTAGGCCAATACCTCCTCCAATAGGAAGAGAATAATACATGCTGGGATTATTTATTTTTACATCAGAATTATTTTCTTTAATTTGAAATAACTTATATGCTGCCCAAACTAAAGTAATTGATAGGATAGTATCATAAAATGCCCCATCGACTTTCAGATATCCTCCAATAATTGCAAACGGAATACTCGCAAAAATGAATGGCAAAGTCAATTCCAAATTGAAAAACCCTGCCTTTCTATAATGATAAAAAGCGATCGCAGCAACAACTAAATTCAATGCCCACGCATGCTGTTTTAACCACCCACTATCATATTCTGCATAGATTGTTAGAGACAATATTGCCAAATAGCCCGATGCTCCACCATGGCCAACACTAGAATATAGTAAAGCAATTAAAAACAACAAAAAGAGAATTAAAACCTCTCCTTCAATCAACACAATTCGGCGTCTCATTGATAATATTTGAACAGCACTCTCTCGTATTCAACGCATAATTCATTTGTACAACACTCTTCGCCGATTATATGGAGGTAGGCATAAGTATTGATAGAGCTAAGATATTGATATCAGAAAGCAAATTAAAACTCCCTTCAGAGAACATACATCTTGACAATGTCAATGGTAGAATACTTGCGGAAGGACTAACTTCCAAAGTTAACGACCCTCGTTTTAACAATTCTGCTATGGATGGTTGGGCGGTAAGAGAAGCCGACTGCCAACATGATGGTGAGACTATTTTGGAAATAGTGGGATCAATCCAAGCGGGTACTGAACAAACAATTTCGATAAATTCAGGCGAAGCCTGTAAGATAACAACTGGCGCCCCTATACCAGAAGGTGCTGACGCAATTGTAATTGTTGAAGATAGCAGAGTCGAAGGAAACAATGTTATTATTTCCGGCCCAGCAAAAAAATCCTTTATCCGCATAAAAGGAGAAAATTTATCAAAAGGAAATTTGGCTCTTTCAGAAGGAACATGTATGACTGCTTCAACAATCTCTCTTGCAGCAACTATGGGTTATGATGAGATCCCAGTATACAGAAAACCCATTATTGGAATAATTAGTACTGGTGACGAACTAGTAATGCCCAACTCCCAAATCAATGAATATCAAATTTTTGAATCCAACTCATTTGGAATCGCTACTTTAGTTGAAAAGATGGGTGGAGAACCAATCCGGTATGGAATAGTTACAGACTCAATAGACCAATTACGTGAAACCCTCAATCATGCAGTAGAGAATTGTGACGCAATAATAACATCTGGTGGAGTTTCTATGGGGGATTGGGATATCGTAAGAAAAATCATGGAAACGGAAGGAGAGATTGATTTTTGGAAAGTAAATATGAGGCCAGGGGGCCCTCCAATTTTTGGTAAATGGAAAAACAAACCTTTGTTTGGACTACCTGGAAATCCGGTCAGTAGTCATTTAGTGTTCTTGATGT
Organism: uncultured Candidatus Poseidoniales archaeon; assembly: GCA_964003245.1. GTDB lineage: Archaea > Thermoplasmatota > Poseidoniia > Poseidoniales > Thalassarchaeaceae > MGIIb-O2. The sequence goes on along the minus strand of CAXFIU010000019.1, from coordinate 22,087 downwards.
TAGTTTGTCCTTGGTTCTCTAATACTTACGGTATTGAAGAAACAGATCTTCCAAATTTAGGTAAAAAGGTCAGAGTGAGGATGAAAGATCCCGTAAAAGGAGCGAAAAACAAACTTTGTCTAAGACGAATCAAAATAACAAGCGCAGACAAGGGACTAGAAGCATCAACTCATACTCATCAAGGCAGTGGAAATATACACAGCATGGTCGCCCATAATGGAGTTACATTATTGCCTCCCAATACAGATGCCAAAATAGGAGAAATTATTGATGCATTTTGGTTTAATTGATAGAAAATAGAATACATTTCTTCAAGAGCGGCCAACATTCCGTTGAATATAGTTAGGGGGGGCGCTAATGGCCCGTAATAAGAAAAACAACACAACCGGTCAAGGCTGGATCGAAGTCAAGGGAGCGAGAACCCATAACCTCCAAGATATCGATGTAGAGATACCTAGAGGTAAATTTGTGGTTATTTCGGGAGTTTCTGGTTCGGGAAAGTCAAGTTTGGCATTTGATACTCTATATGCTGAAGGGCAAAGGAGATACGTTGAGAGCCTAAGCTCATACGCACGCCAATTTTTAGGCCAAATGAAGAAACCCGATTGTGACTCTATAGAGGGATTATCTCCTGCGATCAGTATCGACCAAAAACAAGGTAGTCACAATCCAAGATCAACAGTTGCTACGGTTACCGAAATAATGGATTACATGAGATTACTTTGGGCTAGAGTCGGAATTCCTCACTGCCCTGATTGCGGTAGAGAAGTTGCTAGAAGAACAGTTCAAGAAATTGTAGATGACATAATGTGGCGTTTTGAAGAGCATGCTGTAGCAATTTGGAGCCCCACAATTAGAAACAGAAAGGGAACCCATGTTGATTTATTCAAAGCACTAGTCGAACAAGGATATTTAGAAGGCAAAATAAACGGCCGCGAAGCAAATTTCGAAAACCCTCCAGAGTTAGAAAAGAATCTCAGACATGACATCGACGTTAGAATTGATAGAATGAAATTGAATAGAACTAACAGACAGAGATTAACCGAAGCAATCGAGTCAGGAATCCGCCTAGGGGGCGGAACAATCGCTGTTGAAAGCCTGAAGAAGAAAAAAGGCAAAAATCTTCGCAATGAAGAGGCAGAAAAAACGGAAGAAGGCCAAATAATACCCTATTCTGAAGAATTTGCATGCCCTGAGCACGGCGCCTTTTTGCCTGAAATGTCTCCTAGAGTATTTTCGTTTAACAATCCGCTCGGAGCCTGCCCCAATTGTCAAGGATTGGGAATTCAAAGAGAATTTTCGCCGGACCTGGTTATTGATCGAACAGCATCAGTAGAAGAAGGATGCATTAGGCCATTCAGATCTTCGATGATGTCCGGTTGGTACAAAAGTCAAATGAGACAGGTGTGTGAGCACTATGGAATTCCTACAAATCTAGAGTTTGGAGGATTGAGTGAAGACGAACAAGACATCCTCCTCTACGGTTCAGGAGGTACCGCCATCTCCTTTGAGTTTACATCCGAAAAAGGATCTACGTACCAAATGTTAAGGCCATGGGAAGGAGTCTTTAATAGAATTCGTAGAACTTATACCGAAACATCATCGGACAGAACAAGATCAAGAATGGCATCATATATGAATGACGAACCATGTCCAGATTGCAATGGTAAAAAACTCAATGATGCTGTTAGTAAGGTTATAGTTGGAGGTATTTCTTTACCTGCAATTTCTTCTTGTAGTGTATTAGAAGCATTAGCGGTTGTACAGTATTGGAGAGCAGGAGAACTAGACCAAACATGGGATAAATTAGGAAGGGATAAACCAACCAGTGATATCATTTCAAAAACAACTCAATTATCTGAAAAATCAATTTTTATTGGTACTGAAATAATTAAAGAAATTGAAGCTAGATTACGCTTTCTTGCATTGGTAGGTTTGGACTACCTGACATTAGATCGAAGAGCCAGCACACTATCGGGCGGAGAATCTCAGAGAATTAGATTAGCAACCCAAATCGGGACTCGTTTGACAGGTGTAATGTATGTTTTAGATGAACCAAGTATAGGACTACATCCTAGAGACAACGGACGTCTTTTAGAAACTCTAAGGGAATTGACTACATTGGGCAATACTTTACTTGTTGTTGAACATGATGAAGCAACTCTAAGGCAGGCTGACTGGCTTGTTGATATAGGGCCGGGTGCGGGTAAAGAAGGAGGCAATGTACTAGTTAGTGGGGAGCTAGAAGAATTAATTTCTAATGATGAAAGCATTACTGGAGCGTATCTGTCTGGCAAAGAAAAAATTCCCATCCCTAATGATAGAAAAACTCCTGATGATGGGAAATGGATACGTATTGTAGGCGCTAGAGAAAATAATCTTCAAAATATAGATGTCTCAATTCCTTTAGGGTGTGTGGTTGCAATAACTGGTGTTTCTGGCTCTGGCAAATCTTCGTTAGTGGCATCAACCCTAGCACCTGCATTATTGCGCGAAATACATGGCACTGACACTTCTCCAGGACGTCATGATAAGATGGAAGGATTCGAAGCCGTAGACAAAACAATAGTAATCGACCAATCTCCAATTGGCAGAACGCCTCGATCAAATGCGGCAACATATACGGGAGCATTCGGACACATCAGAAACCTCTTTGCAACAACAACAATCTCTAAAGAAAGGGGATATCAACCCGGACAATTTTCTTTCAATGTTAAAGGAGGGCGATGCGAATCCTGTAAAGGCGCAGGTTCAATAAAATTAGAAATGAATTTTTTGCCAGATGTTTGGGTTACGTGTGATGTTTGCAAAGGTAAAAGATACACTAGGGAAACGTTGGAAGTTGAATGGAAGGGAAAAACCATTCAAGACGTTTTAGACATGTCTGTTGACGAGGCAGTGACGTTTTTCCAAAATCAAAAATCATTAAATCGAATTCTTACGACATTGAAGGATGTAGGTCTAGGGTACATTAGACTCGGACAACCAGCAACAACTCTATCCGGCGGGGAAGCGCAACGAGTAAAATTGGCATCTGAATTACATAGGCCCACTAGAAGCCATACAGTGTATATCTTAGACGAACCTACTACCGGCCTTTCTATGTTCGATGTTCATCAGCTAACAGAAGTAATGCTCCGCCTACGAAGAAATGGGCACACTGTAATTGTAATAGAACATCACTTAGACGTGGTTAAATGTGCAGATTGGGTAATTGATCTCGGGCCAGAAGGGGGAGAATTGGGTGGACTTATAGTGGCAGAAGGTCCACCAGAAAAGATTGCTAAAGTTAAGGGCAGTTATACAGGATTACATTTGAAAGAACTTCTAAACTAGTAATTGCAGTGCCAAGATTTGAGTACGTCTACCCTTTGAGGCGTTACAATGTACCGTTCAAAGAACCCCACACTATCAGACTCAACTTTCGATAAGTCGAACTATCAAGAAGCATCTTGGTGGGATGAGAACTCTAATTTGATGACTATGGAGGGGACCGCAGAAAAAACCGGAATACTTCTGATAATCACTACAACTTTGGCCATAGCAACTTATGCCTTCTTACCCGGGCTTGCAATAATTGGATTTTTAGGCGGTTTTATTACTGCAATGATTGTAATTTTTTCTAGATCTACAAATCCAGTTTTGATATGTGCCTATGCTGGATTCGAGGGCCTGGCATTAGGCGGATTTACATATTTCATAGAAACCGCTGTAGAATTTCCGGGTTTGGGTATAATTGCAGCAGGACTAACTTTCTCAATTTTAGGCTCAATGTTGATGCTATACCGAGCACGTTTAATCTCATGGGACAGAAATCTTGCTATAGCAGTATATTCTTCATTGGGCGCCATAGCAATCATATATATCGCCTCTTTTGTTGGTATGTTTTTAGGATATGAAATACCACTGATACATGGAAACGGCCCCGTAGGGATTGCGTTCTCTCTATTTGTTATTGGAATAGGTGCTCTTTGTTTAGTTGCAGATTTTGATTTCATTGAAAAAGGAGTCCAGAGAGGAGCTCCCAAGCAATTAGAATGGAGAGCAGCGTTTGGGTTGATGGTGACTTTAATTTGGTTATACATTGAGATCCTCCACCTTCTTGCTAAACTGGCATCTAGAAGATGATAAGATGGAAATAGATCTAATATTAGGGTTGACTTTAGCCGGTATTACGCTAGGTTTTGTTGAAGGAATAAAACCAGGGCCATTACTTACAATGGTAATCAAAGAGACACTCTCAGGAGGACTTAGGGCCGGAGCATGGACTGCCGCCGCTCCAATATTTACAGATGGCCCTTTAGTGATAATTAGTCTATTTGCGGCTGCATGGTTTGCAACACAACCGTTTGCATTATTTACAATTTCAATCATTGGAGGGCTTTTTCTAATTAAGATGGGAATTGATTGTTTTTCTATAGAGCCACCAATTGGCGACGAATTACTCACAGATGCTAAGGGAGCATTTCGGAGAGGCCTCCTAGTCAATTTATTGAATCCAAATGTTTACGTTTTTTGGTTTTTAATAGGTGGTCCATTGATGGCTTCGGCAGCGGAAAAAGAGCCTTTAGCCCCCATAGCCTATGCCTTATCTTTCTTAATCTCAATAATTTTGGTGAAGACCTTTATTGCTTATTTATTCGATAAAACACGTGGCAACATTTCTGCTAAAAACTACAAACTTGCTTTATCTTTCTGCGGAGTCGCAATGTTGATATTTGCCGGAGGCTTTATTCTACAAGGAATTGATATTTGGTCCAATGATTTCTGAATCAAGCTAATGTTTGAGGTCCACCTTCCGGTAAAACATTCAATGGAACGGTAGAGCCTCTGAGACTTGGCCCCATCATTGTAGTCCCATAAATCCCCTCATCTTGAAGATTATTTCCAATGTTATGCGAAAGTCCGAACCAAGGCCTTCCATGATTGTCAACAAGGATATCAATGAAATCTCCAAATCCGCCACACCTATTGTATCCACAATCTGTCTCTAAACTCAAAGGATCTCCAAACTCATTTACTTGAACTGTAGTTATTAGCGGTGTTTCACTAAATGAATCAGTCATTATTGAGATGTATCCGTTCCAAGTATTTCCTCCAGTATCTCCAAGATATGCGAAAGCAACTCTGCCACTATCTCCAGCTGCAACAGCCGGAAAACCAGTGCCATTTAGCCCAGGGGGGGCAACCATCAACGGATCACTCCACGAGTCTCCCTTATCGAAAGAATAGGAATAGTAGGGCAAATCATCTGCGCCCATCCACATTGCATGCAAATTGTCATCTTCATCTGGATATACTTGCGCTTCTTCAAAATTCCAAGTATCTGCCATTCCAGTGACGTCTGTAGGGAGCTCATGCTCTGTCCAAGTCAGGCCGCCGTTAGTACTTCTGTAAATTGAATAACCTTCGCCATCACAACTAGGGTTACCTCTGTAGAAGTTCCCATCATTTGCACCTACCATGTGGCCTGTCAAACCTCCGCTGTTACAATTAGCCGGAGCTCCTGGGACCTCTGGCCCCCATGTAAGCCCTCCATCATTACTTGTCGAACAAAGAGGTGACTGCCAATTTCCATTGACACAGAACACCCATGTAGTTTCATGCAATACTGCATTATATGGCGAAGAGGCAATGGTTTGATGGTCTTGAACTGAATACCCAGTCGCAAATGAAGCCAGTCCAAATGGCCCCCATGTCTCTCCCTCATCGTCTGACCATTCAACAGTCATTCCTGCCAATGCATGCATATCGAATTTCATTATTCTATCAGTCCATCTATCTACATATACGTACGGATCATTACTATTAGCGACAGCACCCTGATATGTATTTTCACAAGAATATGAAGAGACATCAACCATCTCAATCATATCAGTACACCTGATAATTGCAGTAGAGCCACCTGGGCCGTTACCCCAACTAGTCATGTACAAGTTATCTGCCGAGGTAATCCCTATTGTAGGCTCAAAAGTCGAAAAACCAATTCCATAATACGTCCCTTCGGTACATATAGGGATATTCTCTCCTTCCAGAATCGAAGTCCCATTAATTACGTGCGGAGCAACCAAAGCATCAACAGCTCCCGGATAATGATACCAAGTATTATTGGCAATACCATTTGGACACAAGTCATCAAATGGACTATATTCTTTTACTTCATCTACTGAATTTCCAGCAAAACAGCCAGCAATCATCGGGGCCAAAAACAGCAAGACCATACAACCGGCGATTGCACGCATACCTCTTCGTAAATACATTACATACATCACAATAACGGCCAAACTATCATGACATCTTTAATGTGGAATTGCCACCAATTGGCAATTCGGGAAGATTAACTAAATCTCCGTAAAGAGCAGGGCCATTTGTGAATGTACCAATTATTGCCTCTTCGAAACCAGCGGCATTATGAGCTAGAGCAATCCAAGGCCTACCCTCATCATCAATTTCGACATCGATAAAATCTCCGAACCCTCCACAACGAACATTGCCGCAATCCGAAGTAATATCCAATGGGTCCGCAGGCAAATTTACAGCTACACTTGTAATCAATGGATGCTCTGCGAATGAATCAGTCATTATTGCCATATATCCGCCCCAACCAACACCACCACTTGTGGTATTATTTGCACTAACATCATTCATTTCTCCAATATATCCGATAACAACTTTACCATCATCTCCAGCAAAAATTGTGGGAAAACCCGTTTCTTTTATCCCAGGGGCTGCGACCATCAAAGGAGAGTTCCAAGTAACTCCCTTGTCCGGAGAATTAGCATACCAAATCATTTGATCTGTGGAAATCCAAGTAGCATGAACATTACCTGCCTCATCTACAGCAGTAGCGACTTCATGAGCATGCCAACCTTGTTGCATCCCAACTTCTGTAGTGATAGTATGTTCGCTCCAAGTATAGCCCCCATCATGAGAAGCGTAAACAGCCGGCCCTTCACATGAAGGATTACCTCTGTAGATTGAACCATCTGAACCGCCAGCAACGTGCCCATGAAGTCCCGAACATTGATTTCCGAAACTTTCAGTAGGATATCCTATTTGTTGAGCGTCCCATGTATGGCCACCATCTAATGATCTTGAACACTGTGCGCCAGCAGCAGGTGAACCAGTATTGATGCAGTAGACATATACTACGTCTCCAACTATTGCATTTGAGTGTGGCATAGATGCAATGCTCTGATGGTCTTGAGGCGCATAATACCCTTCTACTGGGAATGGAGTACTCCATGTTTCACCATCATCATCAGAATATTCAACAAACATGGCAGTCAAAGCATGCATATCAAATTTAACTAATTTATCATTGAATTTATCAACATAAAGATACGGATCGTTTGAATTTGGTGTTTGACCCTGATCATCACTCATTCCAAATGGGCCAACATCTTCCCAAGTCTGACCTTGATCTGTTGATCTTATTATGTGCGTACCATCTCCCAATCCATTATAATTAGTGAAGAAAATGGCTCCTGAAGAAGTAATCCCCAAGGTTGGCTCAAAAGTATCCCATCCAGTGCCATAATAAGTTGCAGTAGCGTAGAATGGAATATTATTTCCAGACAAATCCATGGTAATATTGGCATTTAAAACTGCCACTGGATTAGTAGCATCTACTGCATTAGGGCTAGAAACAGTGCCGGGAAAATGATACCAAGTAGTTGATGAAATATCTCCTTCCGCAAATACAAATGGCCCTTCTTCTTCAACGACATCTTTTGTTTCTCCTGCAAAGCAACCGGATAATGTAGGCACAATCATGAGTAAACAAGCAATGAATGCCAGAGTGCGCATACACTTCCGAATTTACAATAGCATAAAACATAAACAGTATTAGTGTGTGGTTTATTTATCCCAATTATTGTTTATAATATTTGGAATAGTATCAATTAATGTTTGATCAATAGATTTCCATTTCATCCCCAGATCTTTTTCAGCAGGAGAAGCATCCCAATATAATTTATTCTTCAAATGCCTTTTCGCCCAAGAAATACTAACTCTTGGATGGAATGCGCACACTATTAGTGCAAAGTAGTAAGGCAATTGTCTGAAAGGCCATCTTCTTTTGGGATATTTTCTTTTGAGAATTTTAGAAATATCGCTCCACATCATTTCACCAGCAACTGTTAGATATCTTCCACCATTTTCTCCCATACTCAAAGCTCTTACATGGGCTTCCGCAACATCTCTAACATCAACTATGCTAATTTGCATGGGTAACAATAATGGCAATTCTCTATTTACTAACATCATAATTATTGATAGAGAACCTTTCAAATGTCTAGGAGAAAGAGGAGGGCCAAATACCATACAAGGATGAATTGTAACCATTCTTGGTTTTTTCACACCGTTATTTTCATTATGCCAGTCCCTAACAATCATTTCAGCACTATATTTTGCTAATCCGTAAGGATTCAACTCCAAAGTAGCATCTTTTGCAAATGTTTCTGTGGTCAAGATTTGACCATCTTCCCATACCTCGGGACGAATCGCTGCAGTTGAAGAAGTATGCACAAATCTTTCGACGGTGCCACTTTTTTCTATTGCAGAAATAATATTTTTTGTACCAATCACACTAGGATCAACAATTTTCTCTTGCGGGTTTCTAGACCTTACGATTACTACAGCAGCAGTATGAATTACATCAGTGGCTCCGTATATTGCTCGATCAACACTCTCCTCGTCAAATAAGTCCATTTCGACAATTTCTAATGAACCACCTTCTGAAATTTTCATATCTTTTAGATGCAAAACTCGCTCCTGATCTTGAGAATCTCTAACAGTAGCTCTGACCTTTTTTCCTTTCAATAATAGATTTGCTACAATGTGACTTCCAATGTACCCACTAGCGCCCGTAACCACTACGCATTCCTTGGCCATACAGCTCCGTCCAAGTTATTGCATTTCGATTTAGCGAATCATTCTTCTTCATTAGAATCATTTTTCAACAACCAACTTGGAGCCCACCAATTTATTTCGCCCATTAATCGCATCGTAGAAGGTACAACTAACGCTCTAACAATACTAGCGTCTACAGCAACACCCAATGCAAGCATAAAACCAAATTGTTTCATTATAACAACTGAAGAAATACCAAAGGCAGAAAACACAGTAATCATTACTAAAGCTGCAGACGTAATTATTCGCCCACTCTTTTGTAACCCAACAGCAACAGCCTTTGTATTATTTTTTGTACGTTCCCATTCTTCATGTATCCTCGACAACATCAAAACTTCATAATCCATGCTCAATCCAAATAAAATTGCAAAAATCATTACAGGCGTAGTGGGATCAATAGGTTGGGGCGTGAAATTTAGTAATTCGGCACCATTCCCTTCTTGAAAAATCCAAACTAAAACCCCAAACGAGGCACTTACTGATAATACATTCATCACTAGTGCCTTTAGCGGTAAAATCACAGATCTAACTTGTAAGAAAATCAAGATATAACTTGAAACCAGAATAAATAATAGTGCCATTGGCATATTTTCCGACACCGCATCCAAAACATCTTGATTGTACGCTGCAATGCCTGCTACATGGACAACACTTTGAGATTCAAATTGAGTATTCTTACTTTCAAGAGCTCGAATACTATTCACAACTCCTCTAGATTCTTTACTAGATTGCTCACCTTCTATTCCAACAATCACTAAAACAACATTATCGCCGACAGAACTTTCAATGTGGTATTTTCTCTGCAATTCCAAAATATAAGACTCCTCTGCTGTCAAATTCTCATCTTCAGAATCATCCCAAAAAGCAATTACATCATTTTGACTCATTGAAGAATCAAAGTGAGCGTATGTATACACGTAACTAGTATGCTCAATCTGCATGATTTCTTTTGAAAAATCATATAAACTACGAATATTTTCTTCTGAAAAGGGATCAATACCTTCTTCAATTTCAAATACAACTTGGGCAGTATTTCCTACATTTTCAGGCCAATAAACATCCGTCAATTCCAAACCATTTCTTGCCTCATCATCCGGACTCAAAGACTTGTAAGTAACTATACCCCAATCTGCTTGAAGAAAAGGAGAACCAGCAATTAAGAGAACCATGACTGCAGGTACCAGTACGGATAACGGGCGCTTCATTACACTTTCAGCAATCCATGACCAAAAACCATCTTCTTTGTCAACATCACCCATTGAGAATGGAACCTTCAATGAATTTATCCTATCCCCTAATAGGGACAATATTGCTGGTAAAAGTAATACTGATGAAATAAGAGCAACAAGAGTGGCACATATACCTCCCCAACCTAATGACGGCAAACCTGTATTTTCGAAAAACAACATTCCCATCAGTCCAACCATCACAGTCATTGCAGAGAAGAAAATAGCCCTTCCAGCTGTTGCACTAGTCATTGCAATAGCTGTTTTATGATCTCTGCCCTTTCGCAACTCTTCTCTGAATCTATTAACTATGAATAATGAATAATCTACACTTAGGCCAATACCTAACAATGAAACAATATTGTTTGCATAAGTAGTAATATCATCAAAGATATAAGTTAAACCTGTAACAACGCCAACAGCAGCAATCACTGTGTATACTCCAGTTAAAACGGGCAATCCAGCAGCAACAAGACTTCCAAACACTAGTAGCAAGATCAGTAATGTGAGAGGAGCAGAAATCAATTCCGCTTTGATTAATTCTTCTTCGAGAGTTAAGTCAAATACAACATCAATAGCCAGATTTCCAGTTACCCATTTTTCCATTCCATCAGGTGCATTTTCGGGCAACTCTATATCGTCAATAGTTTCCTTTAACAGAATTTTTGACTCTTCTCTGTCTAAATTCACTTGCAATCTTATCCTAGACCAAGACTCATCAGTTGTACTAATCAATTTTGACTTATTTGCTTCATTAGTAAACCAAGGATAATCTATTGAAACATATTCATTAGTCTGAAAAACTTTTACCGTTTCTTCCATTGAAGCCCTAATCTCAACATCACTAGAGTTTCCCGTTGGATGATAGAATAAGACATAAAACACCTCGTAAGAGGTTTCATTTTCATCAGAAAATCCGGTTGCAATGGCCTCCCAACCATAAACAGATTCTAAATCGCCTTCTCCGAAACCTTCGATATACTTCGGCTCCAAAGTAATTAATCCAGCAAGGCTTACTCCTAAGATCAAAGTTGCAATTAATACGACTTTGGCATTATCATAAACGAAACCACCAATTTTGTAGTATACCCTATCTTCTAAAACCGATGGGTCAGTGGCTCCTTCCATACGAGCGTCCGAATGACTTTTATTATTAAAACAAGAGTAGTGCCAGATTCAACAAAATTTTTTAAAGAAGAATTAAAATTTATTTTTAACACAATTCAGCTACCGATTCAACAATCAAACTAGGTGTTTGATTTGCTTCATTAGCATCTTCTAAAGTCGCTTCTCCAGATAAGACCAGAATACCATGAACACCCGATCTTTCAGCCATTTCCATATCTGTGTAGAGCCTATCGCCTACCATTGCACAATTCTTTGGTTCAATACCCAATTCGTGTATTTTGTGCAATATCATTCCCGGATTTGGCTTCCCACAAATATGTTCAGGTTTCACGCCAGTGGTCGCCTCAAATAATGCAATATATGCTCCGGTGTCAGGCAAGCCTCCATTTGGCGATGGACAAACAATGTCTGGATGGCTGACAACCAAAGGTACGCCTTTATGTAAATTAATTGAAGCATCAGTCAATTTCTGATATGTTATTTCAGTATCATAACCTAAAACAACATATTGAGGATTGTCAGAGGAAGTATTTACTCCTGCCGATTCTAACATTTCTTTCATACCAACAGTACCTACTAGATATGTTTCAGAAATATTATTCGACGAAAGCCATGCTAACAAATCATGAGTGGATAATAATATGTCTTCTTCATTTGCAGGAACTCCTAAATTCTCTAATTTAGATAGATATTGCTTTACCGATTTACTTGAATTGTTTGATAAAAAGAATCTTCGAATCCCTTTTTTCTCTATCCTATTTAAGAAATCCACAGCCCCTTCTATTAGATTCTCTCCCATGTAAATCGTTCCATCTAAATCTAAAAAGACGGCTTCAATTCCATCTAAATTTTTGGCTAATTTTTCCATAGAATCGACCTCATGGCAACAACAATGTCTTCATCAAAAACCAAGGACTCCACAACATTTTTTGCGTTTCTTTACTAGCAATCATTTCCGACATCATTTTCCCTATTTCTTCTTTTTTTGACGCCTTTTTAACAAACCAATTAGTAAGCATTTTCCATTTCATAACTTTTTGCAAAGTTTTTGAATTCTTCAATTCCGAACCTAAAGTATCCCATAAATCAATCATATATTCTGTAGCACACTCTTCTGTAAAACCATCGGCATGTAGATTTTTGTCGAAATGCTTCGAAGTCATTTTTGCCGATAATAATGCATTACCTATTCCTTCTCCACTAAATGGATCAACTAAACTTGCCGAATCTCCTACACACATGGCGCCCGCCATTGCTGTTCTCCTTGGTTGATATGATGGAGCATTTTTTCTAGGCGAACCAAATGGTAATTGCCACCCCTTTTGAGAACCTGGAACCAATGTTGCATTAGCAAACCTCTTCTTGAAGCGAGGATGCTCTTCTATAACCCATTTTTGTATTTTTTTAAGAGATTTCTTCCTATCCCCCTTTAGTTTTCTATGCTCTGAAATTAACATACCAATTCCAACATTAACTCTATTTCCCTGTACTGGAAAAAGCCAGAAATAACCAGGCAGAACTTCATCAATAAAGTGTATTTCAATAGGTCCTTCTTCTCCGCCCAATCCTCCAACGTCATCCCAATATTCTCGATATCCTCCACAGAAGTGATCATCGTCTCTATGAGGCTCATTATGTAATTCTGTAATTACTTTTGAGACTGGACAATTGTAACCACCAGCTCCAATAGTGACTGCAGAGGTAAAAGTCAACTCATCGTTACCTGCTCTCCTGCCTCCTACACTACCCTTTATTCCCTTTATTTTGTGGGTTCCATTTTCTTTTTCGAATATTATCTCATGCACAGAGAAACCCTGTATAACTGAACCCCCATTCTCCCTTACTATCTCCTGGCCTCTTTGAAACATCATATAGTCAAATTGCATTCTAGGTAAGGCATATCCTGATTGTAAACCCATTTTTTCATATGATTCCTTTGGGAGCATAACTCTAACTTCTGAACCATTTGCACTACCGAAAACAATAGAATCTACGACATAATGTGGAGTAGACTCGATCATATCAAGAACTCCTAATTCTTTAACATGAGATAGAGATTTACCTCCCACTGCATCTCCGCAGATTTTATCTCTAGGCCAAATATCTCTTTCTAATAATAGGACTTTACAACCATTCAAAGCGTTGTAAGCGGCAGCCGCCGAACCTCCTGGACCGCCCCCAACAACAATAACATCAAAATGAGTATTGGAGTCAGGAATTTCGCCTGAATCAATAGGTTTTTCCCATACGCCCATCTTATCGCCAGAACTTCGGAAGCATACACAGGCATTGAATATATGCCATAGGCTATATTGGAAACCCGCCTAGCATTAGTCATGGATGACATGCTATTCATAGTTCGAACAACGCTTAGCGGAGACTTAAATGACGCAGAAGTGGGAATTTGGGTTCAGTCAATATTAGATACAAATCTCACTGCTTGCGTACAAATAAGTAAAGCCAGATCAGTATATCGATGGGATGGAGAAATCAAGAGCGAATCAGAATGGTCAATAAATCTCAAAACTACCAAATCAAAGGTAAATCAATTGATTGATAAGATAAAATTAGAACATCCCTACGACGTTCCCGAAATATTATTTTGGTCTGTTGAGTCTACTGCTGATTATTCTCAATGGGTTAAAGGTGAGTAATTTTTGTCCGAATCTAAATTTTTCAAATTGGCAAAAAAGGTGCCCACAACTACTTGGAGTTCTCCTGACCCGATGTCTACTAAACCTAAATTTAATACTTTAGTAATACTAATAATCGGCTTGTGGATATTTGGAACAGGAGATGCAGTAATAATTGCAGCAGGACTTGGCGTAGCCCCTTGGACAGTTTTAGCGCAAGGAATTGGGATTCAATTCAATTGGACAATAGGTCAAGCAACATTTTTTATTAGCGTAGTAGTCCTTTTTTTGTGGATTCCCTTAAGAGAAAAGCCAGGGATAGGAACCATTCTGAATGCAATATTAATTGCTGCAGCAATTGATGTTATGGAACCATATCTCCCACACCCCGAAGAACAAATTTATCAGTTAATTCAAGTATTATTCGGAACAATATTAGTCGGCATAGGCAGCGGTTTTTATTTGACTGCAAACCTAGGGCCTGGGCCACGTGATGGATGGATGACCGGACTACAAAGAATTACTAATATTCCAATTGGTAGAGTCAGAACAACAATCGAGATAATAGCACTATTAATCGGTTGGAAACTTGGAGGAGTATTTGGCATCGGCACAATTATTTTTGCAATTTTGATAGGGCCAGTAGTAGCTTTATTCTTGCAATTAACGGATAGGATATGGGGCAATTCTCGAAGCGAATTTTAAACATGTTAACACAACCAATCTTGGGAATATTTTGCCATATTGAGCATTGAGATATTTCAATGTCCTTATCTGCTAATACATATTCCGAGGTATATGGTGGACAACAATACCGACAAACAGTTCGCGACAAAGGCCATACATTCTGGCATGGTGGAAATTGAGGGAGCGGCATCGACTCCAATCTTTTTATCGTCAACTTACAGGCTTACTGATGAAAAATACAAGGGATGGGCAGAAGGACTGCATCACAGTGTAGTATATTCAAGAATTTCCAGCATTAACTCAGAAGTTGTGTCAGCAAAACTTGCAGCATTAGAAGGGGCTGAAGATGCAGAGGTATTTTCTAGTGGCATGGCAGCGATTTCAACAACTCTACTAACGTTATTATCCAAAGGAGATCATATTGTAGCAACTCCGGACTGTTATGGAGGCACCTATGCGCTACTTACAGACATATTGCCAAGAATGGGAATCGAAGTCACTATGGCAGATATAAGAGACCCTTCAAGTTACGAGCAGGCAATTCAGGAGAACACAAAAGTTCTCTATGTGGAGACAATGACCAATCCAACTCTCAAGGTTTGCGACCTCTCTGCAATGGCGAACATAGCCAAAGAGAACGGATTAATCTCTGTTGTTGATAACACATTCGTATCTCCATGGTCTTGCAATCCAATTGAAATGGGATTCGACATAGTTCTTCATTCGGGGACAAAATATCTTGGCGGACATTCAGATTTAACTGCAGGATTTGTAGCAGGTAAGAAACAACTTGTTGCAGAAATATTCCATAACAAGATATACCTCGGAGGAGCAGCAGACCCTCACATGTGTTATCTGCTGGAAAGAGGGATGAGGACTTTACATGCTAGAATGCCTATCCATGCATCTAATTCTTCCGAGATAGCAAAGAGATTGGAAAATCACGATATGATCGAAAAAGTAATCCATACATCACTACCAAGCCACCCGGATTTTGAGATCGCCAATAAAACGATGTCTAGAGGCAGTGGAATGTTGGCATTCGTAATCAAAGGAGGAGATGACGCCGCTCTGAAGTTTATGAAATCTTTAGAGTTGATTTTCGAGGCAACTAGTTTAGGAGGCGTGGAAAGCCTTGTTGAATGCCCATTTAATTCTAGCCACATGTTCGTGCCCGAAGATGTTAGATTTGAAGCAGGAGTAGTTCCCGGATTTGTGAGAATGAGTGTTGGGATTGAAGACGTCGAAGACATCTGGAAAGATATCGAACAGGGATTAGCTGCTTCCGCTGAACTACTTGCCACTAGAGCATAGTGGTTAGTATGGAATCCGAACTTTTAGGGCAATTCCTGATTTTCACAATTGCAATGTGTTTTTCACCGGGGCCAAACAATGTCCTTTGTGCAGCACACGGTTCACAACACGGCTTCAAAAAAACATTGCCACTAATTTCGGGAATGGCCATCGGTTGGTCTGCATTAGGAATATTTGTAGGCGGGGCAACAATATTCATTGAGAAAAACCAGTCATTTTTTGATGTATTGACTTATCTAGGAGCCATTTATATTGCATATTTAGGATATCAAATTTTCAAATCTTCGCCGATGGCTGATGACGAACAAAGAAGTACAAAATTGGGGCCAATTACCGGCATCATTCTGCAAGTAGTCAACGGTAAAGCATGGATTCATTTTCTAGTATTAATGACTCAATTCGGACTCTTATTCGGCCCGGGTTTTGGAGCAAAAATTCTGCTCGTTGGTCTAAATCTTGTATTTGGTTTACCCGCTGTCATGACATGGGCCGGTTTTGGGACTCAACTTAGAAAATTATTCACAACCACCAAATCTGCTACAACAATGAACAGAGGAATGGGGATGTCACTAATTGCAGTTGCAATTTGGATTGTAATTTAACAAATCATGGCCGAGTTAACTTTCCCGCGCCAGATATTTCGGCTAATTTTTCCATTGCTAGGACATACTCTTCTTTCGCTTCGACACTATTTCCATTCAGAATTCTTGTTGCAGAGTCCCATAGCATGCGCAATGCAGGAACCCAGTCGCTACCCTTATCTCTTGAAGCCGAATCAAATCTCCAAGCATCAGATTCAGTTCTGTCATGCACGACAAGCCAAGCCCATCCCATTGCAGCATCCAGATCTTTTCCTTTTCTAGCTAAAGATACAGTAGAAGCAACACCATCATCGCCAGCTTTTCTGATTAACTTATCAGCGAAACTAAGTGGCTTAGGCAATGAAACATCACTCCAAGGTAAAGAATCTAACTTTTTCGCCGTCGAAAGATTATTCTTTAATTCTCTCAAAAACGCACCAAATCCTTGCTTTCTTTGTAATTGTTTATTGTAAATTTCTTCCGCTTCTTCCCCACTTAATTCGAACATTTCATCTAGAATGGTGAGTCCATGATCTTTCCATAAAGAAACTAGTAGAGGATGGCAAGCATTTTCTTCAAATCTTACGACCTTTTCTTCCAATTCAAAAGTAAAACCATCTTGCCTTACATGTATTCCTGTTTCTATATTCTCTAATACGGCGGCAATAGCCTCCTTTTCATCATCGCTTCCCGATAAAAAATCTAAGAAATCTTCCTTCGAATCATTATCGAACCAATTATTCCCACTAACATAGCCGTCATCAATCGAGTTCAAGATACTTTTACGACACTCTCTTCCCAACGAAGAATCTTCTAAAGCCATCGACATCCAAGCAAGTAATATTTCATTTAATTTTTCTAATCCTTCAGGAGGTAAAGCCCGGTCTTCTGGCCAACCTATAGGCCTCCACATCCACTCGGCATCAACGATTTCAGAAATTTTTGGAGGCAGCATCGTTAGTGCTATTGACGGAACGAAACCCTCTTCTGTTTTAGCAAGAGAACTTTGAGATAAACCTGCTACAACACCATTTTGGAATGTAATTTTTAACCACCCAGCATCTGAAAATGTATTGTTCTTAACGGTCTCTTCGTCTAATCCCTTACTCCACCTTACCCTATCTCCATTGAATTTAATAGAAGAGAATTCTAGAGCCGCATCAATCCAATCTTCGGGAGATTTAGGGCTCATCCCTGTATACTCAAAACCCTCTTTCCAAGAGAAAAACCAGTGCCCAGATTTTGCATGCTCATCCCAAACTAACATCCTTAATTTATGATTTTTATAATTTTGAATTGCTGCTTGGTGCGCTTGTTTTCCATTACCTCTTCTAATAAAACTCGAAGTACCATATATTGGATTATTGAACACAGCTACTGTTGAATGATCCCCATCGAGAGCAGCTAATAAACTCCCAGCTAATGCTCGAGAAACCATACAACCTCGCCTCTTCACCATTCTTCTAGCCAACCATTTCCTATCATGGCGTTTCTTCGAAACATATTCAATTTCTTTCAAGCTTGCAGCCATCATATCTCTTCTAGGTCTACCTAATTCCGCGTTAATTTCTGGTAAGAATATTTTTGGATCTTCTAAAAGTGCATCTAGGTCTTTTTCCAATCTTTGTTGTATTTGTTTAGACGCCTGTTTTATGCCGCGCACTTTGACCTTCTTCCTACGATTTTTATCGCCGGGAAATCTAACTTCTGCGGGTGGGCGAGCCATGTTATACAATTAACGGAAACATCGACCCCCCTTGAGTTCGTCGATTAGATGGTCAAACAATTTTCCTACGTTCAAAGGCGTCAATTTCATTCTGATTCATTTTAGATGGTATAATCAAACAATGAATCCAACCATCATTGCACTCTGTTATTTCAGAGAGATTACCGGCAATTATTTTTTGAGAATCCAAGGATATATCTGTTAGTAGAACTCCATCTAAGGCTTTTACTTGTGGAGATAAATTATTTCCCTCATCTTCCATCTTTTCTTCCATCTTTTGCAATATTCGGAATGCGTCTATAGGACTCATTGGAGTCGGTTTTTCAACTCCCATCCCAGTAGGATCTAAATCTAATAAAACAAGAGTATGTAGATTATTTTCATAGTTTCTGTAAATCATCTCTAAAGGCGACGAAGGCAAATAATTCCCATAGGAATAAGGAATAGTAACCTGCCTCCCAAATCTATAGGATTGCAATCCTGATAATGATACCGCAAGTGCTGTAGCAGTAATTCCTGGTATGACATTGAAATTTATGCCCAATTCATCACACCTTGCTTCTAAATCAATATGAGTGGTAGCTTGCATGGGGTCTCCAACAATTAGTAACGCAACAGGTACTTCTTTGGCCAATTTCAACAATTCTTTAGGATCTTCAACCTGAGGCCTCATTATCCTCTCCCAATTTCCTATAAAACTCTCTAATCGTACTTCTTGATCAGACGGTAAAATAGCAGTATATCCTTCTAAAAATCTATGAGAACATGCTTTCCCTACGTCGATTGCTGCCTTACTCATGTAATCTAAATTACCAGGTCCTAAGCCAATGAGCCACAAGCCAGCCGACAACCTCTCCTCCGTCATGGTGAAGGGGGCTAACCGTCTGCACATCATGAACGTGATGCGACATTTACTAGTGCCAAATAGGAAAGTACAGGCTGTTTTAACTGAGATTACAAAGTATGATTGGTTATCTAAGGAGCATAGAATTTTCTCTTCAGAAGATGGAAACAACCGGCTAATTCCTCTATCTGTTTCTGCTGATGTAAATTTACCTGAACCTCTATGTGATTTCGAGATAGTTTTTTCAGAAGGAAAACCAAATGAGGCCATAGATACAGATTGGTGGAACCATCTAGAAAATTTAGTAGGGAAAGCAACGTTAATTGAACATAAAGAAGCGTGGCCCTCATCCCATGAATTTTTTGGCGATATGATGATAGTTAGAATAGATGATAGTATTGAAAAATACGCCTCTAAAATCGCCCAAGCTAAACTTCTCTCTCACCCATTTATTAGATTGGTGCTATCCGATGGAGGGGTGTTGGGAGAATTAAGAATTAGAGATCTAAAACCGATAGGAGCGCGTAAAGATACAGAATTATATTTTGAAAATATTCCTTCCGAATTAACCAACACAAAAGTTTCAGTAAAAGAATCGGGCAGATATATTTCTTGCGACCCCCAAGTAGCGTATTATTCAACTAAACTTCAAACAGAGAGACTTGAAACACTTCGATTCGCAAAAGAATTGCGTAAAGACCTCAATCGTCCTTTGGCTGTTTGTGATCCCTTTTGTGGAGTAGGGCCAGCCCTATCTACTTTAATCGCCGAAGAAGATTTGGTTGAAAGAATTCTGGCATCTGATTTGAATGCCGCGGCGGTCGAGTTGTTATTCGAAAATCTTCAAAGATGGGACAAGAGAGAGTATCCTACCGAATCCACACCTATCGAACAATATTACGATGACAGAATAGTTGGTCAGGCAGATGCGACAAAACTATCTGGTAATTCTAAGTATTCAGGCAAGTGGGATTTAGTATTAGTTAATTTACCGCATCGAACAATTGAATTTCTTCCAAAAATAATTCCTTTACTTAATCGAAAAAACATCTCATTGATACGCGGAAGAGTAATAGTAGCTGAATCAGATATAAAATACGCCAATGAGCAAATAAATCAAATTCTTCCACCAATTGTATCCGGGAAACCAAAACCTCAATTAAAAATCAAGAGAGATTATAGTAGCACTTTACGACTATGCTCTTTTGAAGCATGGATAGATAAGGAATTTAATTAATTTCCAAATTATTATGTGCATTGACGACTTCCGAAAAATTACATGGTAGTGAAGAAATGGTGGAACGATTCTCCGAATAGTAAAAAAATTACAGCGGTATTTTTGGTTTCTACATTTATTTTTTCAATCGGTTATGTAGGAATAGGATATGTTGTTGCACAGAGTCTTGCAATTAATCCAGGATGTGGGATGTGGGAAAATAACACTCCTTCGAACTGGACCGTAGATGATGATTGGGAGAGTTTCGAGCCTTGGCCTGATGCTGATGAACGTGTTGAAATTAGAAGAGATTTCGATGCATCGCCATATCAGATGGATGCTTTTGAAATTGTATCTTTCTCACCGAGAGGAGATCCAGGAATCTCTCTCAGTGGATGGTATGTGGAAGTGGATCCGGCCGCGCCTGTGGTTATCCAAACACACGGGATGCCCATGAATGGAAAATGTAAACCAGAAATGCTGTTAATGCAAGGATATCTGGCCGAAGGAGGAATAAACTCACTATCTTTCGACTTGAGGAACTATGGTGAAAGCGAAGTAGTGGGAGACTACATAGCAGTGGGCCAGATAGAATATAAGGACGTTTTAGGAGCATATGACTGGCTGATTTCAGAGAAGGGATACCAACCAGGAGAGGTTGGCATGACCGCCATATCAGCAGGAGGAGGTGCAGCAATAGCATTCTCGAAAGAGGACGGAATAGGAGCATTGTGGTTAGATAGCGCAGTTCTAGACTTCCCTCTTGTGGTAAAGAACGAGCTTGGAAGGTTGGGATTCCCGACTTTCTTTGCTGGACCCGGCATTACTGTTGGAGGATGGCTCGCAGGCGTTGATTTAGACGGCAAAAATCCAATGGATGCAGCGGAGAATTCGGGAGATAGACCTATCTTCCTAACACACGCGAAGGACGATCCGAGAGTTTCTGTGATGCATTCGGAAAGATTTGAGCAGAGAATGTTAGACAATGACGGCAACGTTACTACATGGTATGTTGAAGATAGAGGACATGTTGATGCTATATGGGGCAATTCTGAAGAATACCAAACAAAGTTAGCAGATTTCTTTTCTAATGCTCTGAACTAGAGTGAGCTAAATTCGGCTGCTCCCGAATCCTCACAATTTATTGAACAAAGTAACGCCAGCAACTATACAGGCCCATATATTGAAGGCCAAGTCCAACAAAAGCAAACAAAAGATATCCAAACGGCTGCCAAAAAACTTCTATTACGCCAAATAAATCAACATTTCCTTGAGGCAAATCTCCTAGTAAAGATAAAGACGATATCCCTATCACAGTAAATGGCAATCCAAATAACACTAAAAATACGCCCATGTATAATGTACTTCTTGTAAAAACTTCGCTGTCATGGTCGAAATTAGGGTTCCTTCTGTCAGCCTCACGTGCATTTTCCATCATTGTCAAGATCATAAATTTCAGAAATAATGCGAAGGCAGATATCCCTGCGATCTGAGCAAGAACAAGAGCATTATACAGCCAAGATAAAGCGAGCATAAACAATACTGTAGAAACTAATAACTTATCAGTCTTTGATGTTGAAAAAAATTTGTAAAAGGAATATAATTCTATGAGACTGTCCCTTTTCTCCCCCCATTCTTCTTGGTCTTCCCTGACTCGTAGTCTATGAACGGGTTGTTTTCGTCTGGAAGCCATACCTTGACCATAGATTTAGGAATGATAAATCTTGGGCCGAACTGATACCAGATTCCAAGAGAAATCAACCAAAGCATAAGTATACGATTAACCTAATAATGGCGATACACTCATTACTGTAACAGC
>CAXFIU010000018.1:0-25050 GCA_964003245.1 uncultured Candidatus Poseidoniales archaeon | reverse complement strand
TCTTTCAGAGAACTTTACAATAATGAAGAAGCAAGAAAAATGGTAATCGAGATGGCTGAGGCGGTGCAAAAGACTGCAGCAGTTTACGAAGATACAGTCTTGCACCTGAGAGATCTAACACTTTCGGGATACACCAAGAAGGGAAGAACTGAGTTAAGAGAATTAATTCATCAAGTAAATCTTGCAGAACATGAGGCAGACTTAGTTGAAAGTCGTGCAGCAGGATTTGTATTTAGAGAAGGTGTAGATGACCCTCTTGCAGCAGTACATATGTACAGAGTATTGCAGAGACTTGATGATGTTGCTAACTCTTGTGAAGATGCAGCTAATGCATTCTTACCAATAGTTTACAATTAGTTAGACCAACCGACTTCTTCGAGTATAGAATCGACATCACTAGATCGTATTTTATCGAGTGTAGGTTGAAAAAATCTCCAAGCGAAATACCCTACAAACATACCAGAAAACAAATCGAACATATAGTGCTGTTTGGTTGTGAGTATACTAATGCATAGAAGTGTCCATTCAACCCACAAAAGTATCATGAATGGTTTCGCCCATTGAGTTTCTGAATAGTTGTGATTTAACCAATGAGTAATCATTCTTGCAAGACAATATGAATGAACAATATGAAGACTTGGCCACGCATTCCAAGGCTTGTCAGAAGTATGTATAAACTCAAAGAGAATTGTCTCTAGACCATTCATTGAATCCCAATCAATTTGATTCCTCATGTCAACTTCTGCTGGAAATAATAAGAAGATCATTACACAAAATAGGGTGGCTAGAATTAGCATTTGCATTGCTGATATTAACTCCAAACGACCTTTGTCGTCCTTAGGAGTCAGAATCAAAGTTGTAGGGTAAAATAAGTACAATGCAGCATATGGAATTATCATCCAATTAACAACAGGAACAGAGCGATCATAGGAGATTTCAGGGAAAACTGAAAAAGCATCTTCAAGATAGAAATGGGCAATATTATTCGAACCAAAATAAGGTACTGCGATAAAAACCAATCCAAAAACAAACACTTCTAGAGGGAACCAATTTCCATTAAGAATTTCTCGGCGCTCCCAAGAACCTCTCCAGAATCTGTTCCAAGGCATTGTTAATCTAGATATGATTGAATCATTATCCATATAGATTACTCCTCAGGTAAAGCATATGAAGTTAACACTGGACAAGTATTGAGAAATTATTCTTCATCAGGCATAATATAAGATACTAAAATAGTCACTAAAGAGGATCCTAGTAATGCACTTAAGAAAACTTCTAGATTAGCTAAACCAGCATCATTAGTAGGTGAAAAGAGATAATCAATTCCGGCTGAAAAGTCTTCAGTCAATGTACCATAAATCACCACTGAGAGGAGCCCAGAAAATGCACCAAAAAGAGAGCCTTTTGATGAAACTTTATCCCAAAGAGTCAATAAAACTGGCCCCACAGTTGCAGCAGCATACAAATCGGCTCTTAGGAAAATCTCGAAAACACCTCCACTATCTAATTCGAATCCAGCAATTGTTGGACCTGTCGCCAAATAAATGGCTAATGGAATCATTGCGACAGTAAGATACTTGGCCGAATTAAGACTAATCTTGTCATCATATATATCTCTAGATATTGAAGCAATAATTGCATTTTGTAAAGTGTCAGCACTAGAACATACCAATGCAATAGATAGTATTACAAATGCCGCAACGAAAAATAAACCTATATCTTCAATCAAGTAGAAGAAAGATACTGAAGGGTCACTGACAGAACCCTGACCTGCAACAGAGGTGCCTAGGAAACCCATTACGAATATCAATGGGAATACAATCAGAGAAGCAGTAATAGCCGCTTTTTTCAACGATTTTTCATCTTCACTAGCCCAAGCTCTTTGCCAGTTACCTTGAGAAAACATTTCTGCAGCGGTAATTGCTACAACAAGTGCTAATCCAGACTTGAAGGTTGAAGTATCGCTAATACTACCATGATACCAATCCCATTCAATATCTTCTGGAGTATAAGATTTAGCATCAGAAATTAAACTGTTAATATCTCCAATAAACAGTATTACAAGTAAAGTAGTTATCAAAAACATAATTGCCCATGCTTGGATTTTATCAGTTTCAAGAGATGCAGGAAGACCCCCATAGGCAGTATAACTCGCGGTAACTACACCCACTGCAACCATTGGCACTAAAGGATCAATACCAACTAAAATTTCCATCACTTTACCAATAGCAGTGAATTCCGCAAAAAGAAATGTAAACATGTATAGAATAGAAATTAAACCGACATAAATCTGCATAGGTCTACCTGCACGAGATTTAGCATAATCGGCAAGAGTGACCCCTTCGGGTAATCGCTCCCTAACCATAGGACCTACATATGCAAGTAAAAGGAAAGGAGTTGATGCAGATAGAGCATAGCCAAAAACATCCCAAAAACCACCATAATAACCAACCTCAGATGGAGCCAATAGAACCCAAATACCCATGCCAGAAGCAAAAAGACTGAGCGTAATACTCATAGAATTTTGAGTACCTCTAGCAGATAAATATTCATCACTATTAATTTCTTTATTGGCTACCGAATTATATCCTATATATCCAAAAAATCCTAGTGTTGCAAGCATCAATCCGTAAGCAATATTATTGTCCATTTTTTATTCCTCCGCTGGCATTACCCAGATCAGGTCCAAGGGTCGTTACTTGCGTAACCTCTCAGCAAAAGCTCCCCATTATATGAGACTGAGATTAGGCTATTGAATATATTCACTCAGTTATCAGGTTGCATGAATTGATAATCCCAATCTTGTGGGGGCTCGAATGTTCTTTTAACCGAACGTGGACTAATCCATCTTAACAAGTTCAATGGCCCACCAGCTTTGTCATTAGTACCACTCGCTCTAGCACCACCAAACGGTTGTTGAGCGACTACGGCCCCAGTTGGTTTGTCATTAATATAGAAATTACCTGCTGTGAATCTAAGCGCATTGAATGCTTTCTGCACATCTGATTCGTCATTGGCAAAGATTGACCCAGTAAGTGCGTATGGAGATGATTCGTCGCATAAAGTTAGTACTTCATCGAACATGTTGTCCTCATATACGTAAACGGTTAGTACAGGGCCAAATATCTCATCTATCATTGTCTCTGATTTAGGATTAGATGTTACGATAATTGTTGGTTCAATAAACCATCCTACTGAATCATCATAATTACCTCCGACAATCACATCACAGGACTTATCTTGCTTAGCCCTATCAATATATCCAGTAATTTTATCAAAAGATCTTTGATCAATTACAGCAGTCATAAAGTTAGTAAAATCTCTAGCATCTCCCATCTTTATTTTGTTAATTTCAGCACATAATTCCTCACTAATTGATGACCAAACTGATTGAGGCACATATGCTCTGCTGGCTGCTGAACACTTCTGTCCTTGGAACTCGAATGACCCGCGTAATAATGCCACTAATAGACCGCGCTCATTGCAATTAGGATGAGCAACAACGAAGTCTTTACCTCCTGTTTCACCGACAATTCGTGGATAAGAGCGGAGATTAGGTAGAGCAATTCCAATTTCTTGCCAAAGTCCTTGGAAAGTTGCAGTTGAGCCAGTGAAATGTAAACCAGCAAAGTCAGGATTTGATAATGCGACTTCTGTAATTTCGGCACCAGAACCCGGCAAGAAATTTATCACACCATCTGGCAATCCTGCTTCCATCATTAACTGCATAAGGATATAATTAGACAAGTAGGAATTTCTACTTGGCTTCCAAACAGATGTACATCCAACAATAGCGGGAGCACTTGGGAGATTAGCCGCAATACTGGTGAAATTGAAAGGCGTTATTGAAAGAACAAAACCCTCTAATGGTCGAATTTCTGTTGAGTTTTTTACTCCAGGTGGGGAAACCAAGGGTTGAAAATCATCATGAAAGTTTCTCGCATAATGGCAATTAAAACGCCAGAAATCAATCAACTCACAAGCAGAATCTATTTCTGCTTGGAAAACAGTTTTTGATTGGTTAAGCATAGTAGAGGCATTGACTTTCATCCTCCATTCACCAGCTAATAAATCCGCACATCTCTCAAAAATCTCACATCTAGATTCTAAGCCGATATCTATCCAATTCTGCTGGGCATTAACTGCTGCCATGCAAGCATTTTCCATCTCACTCTGACCCGCTAAATGGACTCTTGCAATAATATGTTCATGGTTATGAGGAATCACCTGAGTCGTAATATTTCCTGTAAAAACTTCTTTACCATTTATTATGCAAGGTATTTCAATAATCTCACTCATTTGTCTATCAAGTTCTGCCTGGATTTCAATTCTCTCTTTACTTCCTGGGGAATATCCAAGGATAGGTTCGTTAACTGGATGACTCATATTACGACGCTGCTAGATAATGCATTTTATCATTACTAAAAGAAATACTAGAAGTTTAACCCCATTCGTTAGGATCATCTTTCTTGGCCTTTTTCCACTCTCTATAACAGGATTTGCAAACAGAAACTCTTCGGGAGTTTCCTAGAAGCCCATCTTCCCCCCATACATCAGCTGCTCTGTCAAATGCCAATTTACGACCGCCAATTTTCTTATCAGCCCAATTCTCACAACCAGAAACATCACAACGAATTTCGCCTGAATATTCTTCTTTCTCTTTTTTGGACGGCCCTTTAGCCGCTGAAGCTAATTTTTGTTTCTTCTTAGCTCTGGACTTGAATCCCATAGCACTGCCAAAAGACACCAGAATTAGAACGTTACCTCTTCAGCAGGTACATCGAATGGACCGTCGACCTTTGCAATTGATGCCTTTCTATCTGGTCCGACACCCACACTAACTACAGGAACTCCTGACAATTGTTCAATTCTTTCTACTATATTCCTAACTTTTTCAGGCATTGCATCGTAACCTATACCCTCTGAACGAGACCTATCTGCCATGGAAATCCATTCTTCATCTGACAATGCAGAGAATCCTTCGTGAGTTTCATAAATCGGCTTACACCTAGCTACCTCCTCAGAAGTTGTTGGGAAATATTTGATTATCTTACCATCAAAATCATAACCGATACAAATTTTAATTTCATCAAGTCCTCCTAAGACATCCAATTTTGTAACTACCAAGCCAGTATATCCATTGAATCTGTGAGAATCTTTCAAAGCAACCATGTCTAACCATCCAGTCCTTCTTGGACGACCCGTTGTAGTACCAAATTCATGTCCTACTTGAGCCATGTGTTGACCGGGGCCCTCGTCAAGAGATAATTCTGAAGGGAAGGGTCCATTTCCAACTCTTGTAGTATATGCCTTAGTTATTCCAAAACATTGTTCGATATGTCCTGGATGAATTCCTGCACCGTGAGTGGCATTAGCACGACTGGTTACTGAAGAGGTAACAAAAGGATATGTTCCTTGATCTATATCCAACATAGCACCTTGAGCACCTTCTAGAAGAATCCTTTCACCATTTTGTAATGCGAAATCAATCATTAATCCTGTTGGCTTAATTGCGCCCGAATACCTTTTCATTATCCATTTCAAGTCTGAAGTTAGTGATTCAGAAGTAATCCTCTCTGAAACATTAACTGAATCTAACTGTTTATTCATTCTAGACACAGTTTCTGAAATTTTATTTTCATCAGCAATGACATTATTAATATCACAAAATCGAATCCCCACTCGTTCTATTCTATCGCGATAAGCGGGACCTATTCCTCTTCCAGTAGTACCAACTACTTTGTCGGCTGAGTCATACAACCTATGGAATGGTAAGATTACAGAAGCTCTTTCACTGATGAATAAACGCTTACCTTCTGGTCTTTCCTGCGTTAGAGAAAACCATCTATCGAGTTCTTCCTCAAGCACCCAAGGATCTATGACCATTCCATCTCCAAGTACTAAGTTACATTCTCTAGACGTCACCCCAGAAGGTATCTGGTGTAATTTCAAGGTTGTATCACCCAGAACTATTGTATGCCCTGCATTATTGCCTCCTTGGAATCTTACAGCCCAAGTAGAGTTGGGTGCTAACTGATCAATCGCCTTACCTTTTCCTTCATCTCCCCACTGGGCCCCTAACACAATATTCGCTGGCACAAGGTCTCGGCTTAGCCGAAGGCGAATGAATAGTTCGGTCTAAGAATCTTGAAAAAAGTAGTTGTAAAACATAGAATACCTAGCAAAGCGATTATGAAGGGTAGGCATTTCGGAAGCCTTGTATGGCTCAACGTCACAGTATAGCAGAAGCACGTCTTCTAAAGAAGTGGATATGTATGAAATGCTCTGCAACTCATCGTGGCACTAAACCTAGAGCATGTAGAAAGTGTGGTTACACAAATCTAAGGCCTAAGGCTGCAGAACGAAGAAGTACCTGATTGATTTACAAAATATTAGTTATCTAACTAAGTACTGAGATAGATCAGACTTATTTGCGACGAGATTCGGCAAGAAGAGTTTCTAGTGCTGTCTGAATTTGAAGACACAGCGGGCCAAAATGAAGAGGTAAATTTGGGTCGTTAAAGATATCATCAAGCATTGATGCAGTCATCCCTAGTCTCAAATCCATTTCTTTATTCTTATTTAATAGCCATTTATCAACAGATTCTTTGGCAGTAGTGCGTATATTTCTAGGGACTTGTGAATCGTCAAGTTGGTTCAATACAGACGCAATCTGTTGGATACGAGATTCGATGTCGGACACTTTATCACCAAGTCGCCGACAAATGACTCGTCCTTAAGCACATCCCTAGAAAGTATGAATTATTGAGAAGATTCTTGCTCCCATGTAGCCCATGGCATATCAGTATTTGATACCCCTAAACCTGGCCCTGAGGGACCTAATGCTATTAATCCAACAGAATGTTCAGGAGATATCAGTTCATTAATTCCCCAATTCAATGATTCTTCAATTGAATAAGTATTATCCTTTATTTTTTCATACACTTTGTTACTTAGAAGAGCTCTAGTAATGGCTTCACCTATTCCTGTGGCAGCTACTGCTAAGCCATCTTCAGCCCAAAAACCTGAACCAGGTAAGGGTACGTCTCCAACTCTCCCTGGTGGACGAAAACTACAACCCCCAGTACTTGTAGCAACAACAATCATTCCAGTACTATCTCTAGCAATAACGCCAACAGTATCTCCAGTTATTTCCATATCAGGATCTCCTATTTGGCCCTTAGGAGCAACTCCAACCACTTTTCTCTTGATATGCCCTTTATTGTCGGCCCATATTCTAGCGCCATGAGATGTCAATCCATTGATTTCTTCATCTAATAAATCGGCAGCGACTAGAATTGGATTAGGTGTATCTTCCATAGCAATCACAAAACCTACTTTTCCATCACCTGTCTGTATCGAAGCATCTGTCAATACTGAACCATCAGTACGCATCACACTGCCTGTCCCTGCATTGAATACAGGGTCATCTTCCAGAATTACACATGCCTGGACTGCCGCATCTAATGCATTACCTCCAGAAATAAGTATATCTGCGGCTTTTTTAATTGCCAGTTCAAGATTCTTTTGACGTGAAGGACCAGGACCTGCCCCCCCGTGAGCGATTACTGCAGGAATAATCATTTTAGATACCTCAATTAATTTGTGAATTATTTTTAATTTTAATTTGTAGAATTAATGCTACAATGAAAATTAGTCCCGCCACCCTGAAACAGGTATGGTAAGTCCATAAACCAATTCCTTCAACTGTCTCTGACCAAATATATGCTGCTAATAGAGGACCTATGATTCTCGCTAATGCACTATATCCTTCTTGAGCACCCATTACTGCTCCTAATTCATATCCAGAGTCATTAGTTGCAAAAGTGAGTAAGGACGATTGTGTAGGAGAGAAAAGAGCGTTTCCAGTAGCTAATGCCGCTGAACTAAGGAAAACAAACCAACTAGCACTTGATGGGACGTAAGGTAAACTGGTAATTCCCAACCCGCATAATGCAGTCCCAAATAACATTAAATTCTTCATACTAAATCTATCTGTTAATTTACCAATTAAGCCACCTTGGATAATTACTCCTATCACGCCAATAAATGCGAATATCCAGCCATTCTGCATTTCACTAAAGCCAAGGCCACCATTTTCGATCTCCATGGCAGTAAAAAGTATGAAAGTGCCGTGCATCATACTAAATCCGAACATGAAAAGAAAATTAGATAAAATTAGCGTAGAAATCTGAGGAAATTTCAATACACTGATCAGATTATCGAAAATATTTCTAATTTCTTTCAAAGGAGAATCTAATCGACTATTTCGGGATTTATTAGAGAGACTTTCGGGCAACCATATTATAGCCAAGAATAAAGAAATTAGGGAAAGAATACTGGAAAATATACAGGGTAACAAATAAGGATATTTTAGCCAAAATGATGTATCAAAAATACCTCCAATACTTGTTGCTGGATCGGATAATAAACCTCCAATAAATGGACCTATCATAAATCCAAGGCCGAAAGCAGCACCTATCATCCCCATTCTTCTAGATATCTCACTAGATTCACTTATATCTCCAATATAGGCCCTTGCTACAGCAATATTTCCATTACCTGCACCTGCTAAAAAACGAGCGAAAAGGGCCATAGAAAGACTCTGAGATAGCCCAAATACTATGAAAAATATCGAGTTTGAAATTAAGCCAAAAATAATTATTGGTCTACGCCCATAGTTATCGCTAAGTGAACCAAGAATAGGAGTAAAAATAAACTGGGCTAGAGAATAACAAGATATTACAACCCCTACCCATAAGTCTCTTCTTCCAACATCTAAAATCCCTTCTGCTGAAGCTAAATCTTGAATAAAGTAAGTTAGAAATGGGATTACTATTGTGAAGCCTAACATATCAATTAGAACTACGAGAAACAAAATTCCCATAGGTGAATTCTTGCTCTGGTTAACCCCCATAATACAACCGTGCAGGTTTGACTCTTAGTTTTGAGGGAGAATCAGGCTGACGGTTGTGTGTCTGCATTATTAGAAATGGTATCAATAACTAATGCTAATCTTTCTACTAAAGACACTTTATCTTCTGAACCAACAAGGGCATGTTTTAGCACCTCATCCAATGAGTCTACAGGAATAACATTGACCATAGACTCGTATTTCTCATCAATTAATACGTCTTGCAAATTAGAGCGAGGAATAATAATAGTTCCAATACCAGATTTAGCGGCGGCTTCTATCTTAGCAGAAACACCACCTATTGGGAGTACTTCTCCTCTTATGGAAAGAGAACCGGTCATTGCAAGATTCTGTTCAATAGGTAATCCTTCAAAGGCACTTATTATAGCAGTAGCCATAGTTATCGATGCGCTATCTCCGTCCACATTGTGAGTTCCTGGGAATTGAACATGAACATCGAAGTCCTTGATATCATTTCCAGTTAATTTTTTGACAACTGCACTGATATTTGTTACAGATTCTTTAGCTAAATCGGATAATCCCCCCGTAGCTATCACTTGTCCTGATCTACCATGCGCAGCAGTCACCATAGCTTCTACTGGTAGAACTACTCCAGAATAATCAGAAAGTCCGGAATCAGCACCTAATACGGCTAATCCATTAACTCTACCAATTCTTTCACCTTTATTCACAATCATTGAGTAATCAGCCTGTCTTTCTAAATATCTGTCAGCAACTTGTTGTTCAAGCGGTTTGGCAATCGCTCTAGCTCGAATGACATGTGATGCAGTAGTAATTTCTGCATTTTCTTCTACTGCAAGATCTCCTGCAATTCGAATTAAACCTCCTAATTCACGTAATCTAAGAGATAATCTGCCTCTACGGCCGCTACGTCTCTGAGCTTCCTTCAAGATTAATCCAATAGATTCAACATCAAAATGAGGGATTGGTTTACCAGAAGTTTTCTTTCTTTCGTTAACAACTTCCTGAGATACGAAACGTATTAATCGGCGGCGATTCTTTTCAGTATCCGGCATATCTGTATTGACATAAACTTCATACCCATATCCTCTGATTCTGCTCCTAAGAGCAGGGTGCATATTCTGTATGCTGTCCAAGTTTCCAGCAGCAATTAGAATGAAATCGGTAGGAACTGGTTCAGACTTTGTCAACGCGCCTGATGAACGCTCGGAACGACCTGATATTGAAAGGGCCTTTTCTTGCATAGCAACTAGTAATGCTTGTTGCTCTTCCATCCTTAACATTCTAATTTCATCAATGTAGAGTACTCCCTTATTTGCTCTATGAACTGCACCAGGCTCAACTCTCTCATGAGCAGGCGTGGCTAAATCTGCACCTGATTGGAATGGATCATGCCTTACATCGCCTAGTAGAGCTCCGGCGAGAGTCCCTGTGGCATCAATGAATGGAGGTTCTTCATTACGCTCATGTTTAACTAGAAGTTTAGGTATATTTCCTTCATCTCCTGCTGTTAATCTACCTCTCAGGAAGAAGTAACCAAATATCAATAAAAATGAACCAAAAATTAGTGTCAATATTTCGCCACTAGAAAGTGTTGCTAAGACTAAAGCAGCGCCGACAATTAAAACTATGAATAACAGTGTACGATTTGTTCTTTCTCTTTGCTGCCTAATCAATGCTTTGCGCTCAGAAATAATCCTTGAACCCCTACCTGCTGGAACAGTCCTTACCTTAGGTTCATTTTCATCATCTTGATTACGATAAACTAAGATATCCTCTAGTTGTTCTTTAGGAAGGAACTCCGTCATTGAACGTGCTAACATAGACTTACCAGTCCCTGGTTCTCCAACCATTATGACGTGTCTTCTCTGCTCTGCAGCCTTGCGGACAACTATTGAGGCCGCATCTTGACCAATAACTTGGTCGACCAGATTTTTTGGAATCGGAACGTCTGCTGTTGAGGTTATATCTACTTTCTTTATCCATTCTTCAACAGGAGTCTTACATACTGGATCTTTTTCTTCTGCAACGCCAAAAGCAGAACCATCTTCCCAGCTCTCAAGAGGGTTTTCCTCGGCTAATGATTCATCTACTTCGTCTGACAAGTGACTCCCTCGGGATTAGTCCTGTAAGTCTGACCTTCTTGAAGGTGCGTCATAGAAGCATTAGCGAAAATATTCACTTTTGACGTCGGATATACTCTTCTCCATAGTAATGCCACTGTTCCATAGACCAGCCCTCAGGTAAGCCGCTATCGGGCAATTTAGGCACCATTGGAGGAGGTGGAGGAAGTCTTCTAGGAGGTGGTGGAGGAATTCTTCTAGACGGATTATCTGATGGTTTTCTATCCATTAATTCAATTGGAGCATGTGAAGTATATTGAGATTGTTCATCCACTCTCTTTTTCCTTCTCAAGATTGAAGCTGCTGAAAGAGATAAGATTAACATAAATAGTACTAAGAAACTTAACAACCCTGTAACTATCAAAGGAGAGAATATTGTACTTGAAGACTCTTCATCAACACTTTGATCGTCTTCAATTACTAACTCAGGCAGTGTAGCATGAATCTTGTAGGTTTCATCTGTAACTCTATCCATTCCGTCTTGGTCAACAGCTCGAACAGTGAATGTCATATAATCGCCAATACCCAATCCTTCGCCACTGATATGATTCACAATGAATGGCCCTAAATTATGAGAAATTCCCGAAGTATGGCATATCCCAGTAACAGAATTACAAATACCCCAGAATACAGATATCTGAGATAATTCCAAAACTCCTACATTAGTAATAGTAACAGAAGGATTTGTGTAATAGTCAGTTGTATCAATAGAAATTGTGAAGTCCCCACTTGACCCATATTTCCAGACCAAAGGTAAATCGTCAACAACATTAACAGTAATAATTGAGGAAGAAGAAAAGCCGTGCCTATCTTCAGCGGTGACATTTACTATCTGAATTCCAGGTTCTTGCCAAGACATGATTAAATTGCCCGTTATTGGATTCCACTGAGTTGCACCGGGGACTTGATTCTCCACAACTACCCAAATTTCGTCATCGGAATTATCGATGTCAGATATTCTTTCTAGTAAATTGACAGAATAAGTATCTCCTGTTTGTATATCGATTTGTTCAATATCTGTTAAATCAATTCGGGGTGCATCATTTACATTAAGTACATGGAAGGTCACTACTGTATCGGAGAACTTCTCGCCATCACTAGCTCTAACTAAAATATCTACTATTCCAAAATCATCATCATTCAAAGCAACTACTGATAAGGAATGACCATTTAAGTTTGCTTCAACTAAGGTTTCATCAGATACATCAATTATCGATAATAAGAGATCGGCTACAGGCACAGGATTACCGGCATCGTTTGTATCAGATAGATAATTTGTAAAGGTAATACTTCCATAACCACCTTCATCAAATGATTGTGTATTAATGGGAGACCATCTGGGAGCGCCATTCTCAATTACATTGAATAAAATTAGTCCGGAATTAACATCATCTCCATCATCAACATCGAAGTAAATTCCTTGAGGCAATGCATTACCGTGGCTATCTCTGATAACTTGTGTAAACTTAACGGACAATTCTAGATTCACTGGATCCCATGATAAGAATTCATTATCTGTACTCGAAATATCTAGAAGATGAAGAGGAGTCTCTGCATCACTGATTAAACCTAATATAGACACCTTTTCTTCATTATCTACCTTAACAGTAGGCATTCCAGAATACTGATCATCACTACTTGAATAAATAGATGGTAGAGCGTTTTGAAGCACAAATGCATTTTCTGAAATTAACCACTCGCTATTTTGCCCTCCGGCATCTGTCCACATTACTCTGAGATCATAGGGGCCAACTTCTGAGGTCAATTCGGTATTAATTGAAAATAAGTACCTTGCATTACCACCAGTTCCAATAATCTCAACATTTCCAATCCATGTATCGTCCCAAGAACCTAAACCTGCCTCTGAATAATGTAGCGTAGGAAACATTGATTCAATCGTATCAACTAAATCATTTGATAACGCACTAACTTCAAATTGTATAGTGCTACCTCTATTTACATTAGGAGATGAAACTGCAGTAGGGGTAATAGGAACGGGGGGTAAGTCATGTAAACCTGCCACATCTTGATAATTATTGCTTGCGATTCTATCTCCCTCTAAATCTGAAAGTCTTGCTCTAAATACGGAGGTCCCAGATGGCGACATTGTAATTGAAGAGGTGTCAAAATTTGTTGTTACCGTTCGAGTAGAACCAGGTGCAATATTATTATTCAGAGAAAAAGTAGAGATTAATTGTTCATCTACTCCGTCTAGATAGTATATACTAATTTGACCGCCTTCTGAGTATGATTCAACACCATTATTTCTGATAGTGGTTTGTAAGACAATATCATCTCCTTGAACAAAACCTGGATCACCCTGGATGATAAAATCGGATATTCCTATGTCAACCAATGGAGCCATATCTAAATCAACTGCGGCATAGAAATTATTGTAAGTCGTATGAGGCCCATCCATAAGTGCAATTACTGGCCAAAAATTCTCAAATTGAGTATTTCCACCAGAGGCTCTAACAGTACTCAATGGTTTATCCCAAGAAAGTTCAGCAGGGGAACCAGGAGATAGAACGACTTGTTCAAACCCATTATTATCACTGTTCAATAACCAAGATCTCCAAACATGATGTGGTTTGTATCCATCATCATAGTTTTCGGCCCCAGAATGCTCAGTCACAGCAGCATATACGTACACTGAAACAGAGGGAAGAGAACCTAAGTACGAGATAGTTAAGTCAGTAGTAACCGTATCTCCAGAAGTATCCAAGGAAGTAGAAAGTTCCATAGAAAAATCTGTCGAAGATGGAGACATACATCCACCAGCTGAAAAATCACTATCATAGAAATTTGTTCCGCCAGCACCTACTTTGTAACAAGAACCTGCTTGTTCATCTGCAAAAGAAAATGTAGGGTAACCACTAGAAGCGCCCATCACATGATTTCTCCTAGATCCTGAACTACCAATTGAATCAGATGGCCATCCAGTACCTGATCCTTCGAAAAAGGAAACATAAGTGAAATCTTCTGGATTAGATGTTTTGAGATTGTTAAGGGAAGGAGACGCGCTACTCATACAAGGGCCACACCAATGAGCACCCACATATTCACCAAATACTGTATGCCCTGGACTTGTGGCGAAAAGCGGTAATTCTTCCTTTTCAAGCTCATTAGATCGAGAGACTTCTTGTTCTTCTAAATCAAAAAGACCTCCTAGAGTCATTATAACCATCAATGACATCATGGCTGCAGCCAAGACTGAACTACTCAATTTGTTCCTTAGCACTAATTCAACGCTTATGCCAACATGGTATAACCTTATCTAAGATTTGTTTTTATAATGAATCAAAAAAAACCTAATTTACAATCGAATGACTTGATATCATGAAACCTTTGCGTAGAATCAATGGCCGGAATCAAGGACCTAGAGTGGGTGGCTCTAAGAGAAGATGATGGAAGAGCCTATTTGTTGCAAAAAAAACCCGGAGAAATCAAGATAAAAGGCCTAGGGAGGTTTGATTCAGAACAACTATTATCAGGACACTCGATTGGTGAGAGGATAAAAGTTGGTCAAAAATCACTAACTATTGTCAAAGCAACTCTTCCTGAAGCACGACGCAACATGGTTAGAAGAGCTCAAACTATAGGTATAAAAGACTCTGGTTTCTTAATTTCTTGGCTAGGAATTGGGGTAGGAAGTCGAGTACTAGAAGGAGGTCATGGTTCTGCGGGTCTTGCTATGAACATAGCTAATGTATTAGGAAATAGCGGAACTCTAATTTCTGTAGAAGTTCGAGATGAACATGCAGTTGTCGGAAAACAAAATATGGATAGATTAGAGGAAATACTACCAGAATTTCCTAATTGGCATCTGGTTGTTGATGATTTATCTAATATTACTGATCGTGTGAAAGAAATTTGTTTCGAAATAGATGCCGCTATAATTGATATGGCAGAGCCTTGGACTGTCTTGAAATCAGTAGTTCCCTGTCTTAGAGTTGGAGGAAGAATTGCATGTTATTGCCCGACTTCATCACAATTAGAAAAATCTTGGAATGGTTGTGAAGAAGAAAAATTGAATATAGAATGGGCTGGAGAAATTATCGAGAGAAAATGGAGTAAAGCAAGTAAAGGAGGAGTCAGACCAGGGAATCAACCAATGGGACATACAGCATTTTTACTAATTGCCACTAAATTGGCATCTGATGAAGAAGAATAGATTTGATTCATAACCAAGTATTCCTTCGGCAAACCATGAGAGACAGTAGCCAATGGGAACCTACATCTTACAGGACACATACAATAGGGCAAATTGTTAGTGAAGGAGCATCATTAGTAGGCGAAGAAGTGAGTGTCGCTGGATATGCAGAAACCATACGTGGAAGAGGCGCTATATGCTTCCTAATGCTAAGAGATGGGACGGGGCATATTCAGGCATTTTTGAAAAAGGATAATATGAATCCGGAAACTTTTGATTTAATACAATCATCTACGAGAGAATCAACTATTCAAGTAACAGGTTTAGTGGCTCAGAAAAGACCTCCAAAGGTAGCCGAAGGCGAGCCAGTTCCTCCTCCAGAATATGAAGTAAATGTGACATCTGGGCAAATATTAGCAGAAGCAGCAACTCCATTACCTGTGGGAATAATTGATGATGTTAAAATCGGATTAGATATTAGATTGGATAATAGACATTTAGATTTGAGAAGAGCTCATGTGAACGCAATGTTTCAACTAAGAAGTAAAGTACTTCAGTACGGGAGAGAACACTTAATCAAAGAAGGTTTCATGGAAATGAATAGCCCTAAGATTATTGCAAGTGCATCTGAGGGAGGGACCAATCTATTTCCTATGATGTATTTCGATACACCGGCTTTCCTCAGTCAATCACCTCAACTTTACAAACAATTAGCAGTCTTGGGAGGGTTGGAAAGAGTTTTTGAAATTGGACCAGCATTTAGAGCTGAAAAACATGATACTTACAGGCATTTGAATGAATTTATCTCTTTTGATATTGAAGGCGCATGGATGAATGATGAAGATGTAATGGGGGTTCAGGAAAGAATGATTCATCATATCTGGTCTTCTGTTTCTGAAAATGACCAAAATTTAATTGATGTAATTAACGAATACAAAGTTAGCCAAGGTGAAGAAAAAATTACTGTTGAAGTACCAGAATTACCATTCCCGAGAATACCTTATTCTGAGGCAATAGAAATTGTCAAGGCTGGAGGCGGAGATATAGAATGGGGAGACGATATTGAGAGCCATCATTGTGACTTGATTGCTGCAATATATCCCGGCTTCCATTTCCTTCCAAGATGGCCAATGGCAATGAAACCATTCTATATTTATCATAATAAAAATGAGAAAAGTGATTCAGGTGGACAACTAAGTAGAGGTTTTGATCTTAATTATGGCCGAGATGAGATGACTAGCGGAGGACAAAGAGAACATAGAGTGGATGTACTTGAGCAGAATCTCAGAGATATGAATCTCAATCCTGAAGATTTTACTTTCTATACTGATGGTTTTCGTTATGGAGCACCTCCACATGCCGGTTGGGGCTTGGGAGTAGCAAGATTATTGATGGTTCTTACAGGAGCAGGAAATGTCCGTGAAGTAGTCTTATTCCCTCGAGATAGGACAAGAGTTACTCCTTGATGAGATGAGATTAATATGCTGCCACAATTAAAGATGATTTATGACATCATCAATGCTTCAGATGATGGTTTTGGCCTTCCAATAAAAGGTATTATTTCTAAATTAAAGAAATTTATAATATTGGGAGTAATTATTTCTATTTCAATCGGGATAGGGATAGGTTACCTTATTTTTGAAGTTATTATGAGTTAAATAAGAAACATCTACACCGAAAAGAACGGGTATTAGAAACCTCTGCGACGAATGAGAAACATGGCCAAGCCGAACTTCGCATACCTACTTCTAAAAGAACATCCATATGGTAGGGAGATGCTTAAACAGTTAATCTCGGAGGGATTTATACCGAGAATTATCATTACAGAAGATTCTGCGATTGCTGATGAAGAAAGAGAAAAATTTCTGAAGAGAATTGAAGGAAATCAAATTGCGGAAACAATTGATTCGCAACTTGGAGAGTTATCAAAAAGAGGTATTAATGTTGAACATGTGGAAGTGGCGATTCATAACTCAGAAGAAGTAATGCCACATATTAGAGACATAGATTTAGATATCATAGTTTTTGGAGGGACAAGAATTATTCGTGGAGAAATATTGGATTACCCTAAGGATGGAGTAATAAATAGCCATCCCGGATTGTTACCGGAATGTAGAGGTTCAGCATCTCCCGCATGGAGCGTATACCACGATATACCTGTAGGTTCATCCACTCATTTCTGTGACAATGGAGTAGATACTGGACACTTACTCTTACGAAGAGAAGTTCCTGTAAAAAGAGGTATGAAATATGAGGATTTATGCTATGAAACTCTTGTGTTAGCAGGAATTCTGATGAAGGAAGCATTGATGGCCTATGAAGAGGGAAGATGGAGCGAAATGAGACGCCCTCAGGGGGATAGCCCCAATCCAACATTCCGAAATGCACCGGAAGAAGTATTGCAGGTTGTATATCAAAAATTAAAAGAAGAAAGTTACGCTCATTACATAGATTAGGTGAAAAAATGGAAAAAATATTAGATTCAGAATTTCCTTACGCGGACGGCATATTAGATGGAAAAAATGCTCTTGTATGTGGTGCATCGAAAGGAATAGGGAGAGCTACTGCATTAATGCTTGCTAGAGCTGGAGCGAAAGTAATTGTATGTGCTAGATCATCTGAAAAGTTGGATGATTTAGTTGAAGAAATGTATGGTAGTGGACATTCAAAATTAATAATTGATTTAGAAGATATTTCTTCTTTAGAGCATGAAATTAATGAATTGATAAAGAATCAGAAAATACACATCTTAGTTAACAATGCAGGAGGGCCTCCTGGTGGACCGTTATTATCTAATAAAATAGATGATTTTGATGCTCCATTCAAGAGACATCTGCATGCGGCACACACTATTACTCAGATTCTTACACCAATTATGGAGAGTGAAGGATACGGTAGAATTGTAAATATTATTTCTACATCTGTGAGAGAGCCAATAGACAATATTGGACTCTCAAATACATTAAGAGGAGCTATGGGTTCATGGGCTAAATCTCTTTCAAGAGAATTGAGTCCGTGTATTACAATAAATAATATTCTTCCAGGATTTACTGATACAGATAGACTTGGGTCTCTTGCTAAATCTATTTCTGAAAAAACTGGAGAATCAATACAATCAGTTCAAAATAAATGGATGGACTCAGTTCCAATTCAGAGATTAATCGACCCATTGGAAACTGGAGCCGCAGTCACATGGCTTTGTCTACCGAGTAGTGGTTCAGTTAGAGGAATTAGCTTAGCAGTAGATGGCGGAAGAATGCGTTCAATTTGAGTGTGGAATAATGTTATTTGATATATTCTTTTCAATATCTCAGACACCGGATACTTCCGGTTATATTCCTTCAGAAGATGAAATGTTTTCTAATTTCTTTGAACAAGTTGAGTTAGCAGATGAATTGGGATTTGGAGTAGGTTGGGTCGCTCAGGCGCATTTATCAACTGAAATACAAAAAAGGAACAAAATACCAGTAGTACCTCATTATCCCGGAGAAGTTGGACTATGTACTGACTTCTTTCAAATAGCTCAGAAGATGTTTTCTAGAACTAAAAGAATGGAAGTTGGAAGTGCTGTTTTA
The DNA here is from genome assembly GCA_964003245.1 of uncultured Candidatus Poseidoniales archaeon. Classification (GTDB taxonomy): domain Archaea; phylum Thermoplasmatota; class Poseidoniia; order Poseidoniales; family Thalassarchaeaceae; genus MGIIb-O2. Next base: position 6,303 of record CAXFIU010000018.1, on the reverse strand, counting down.
TCAATCCTAGCCTCAGGAGGCCCTATTGCAATTGCAGAACGTGTTGGATCATTTTTGGCTTTACATGGTTTGGATGATATGGAAGATAGAAAATTGCATATTGGTTTTTCAGCAGGAAGGTTTGAATTTATGGCGAGACCGTATGGAATTGTTCCAAGAAATACCATTGAAGAGGCTGCTTGGCCGTCTCTAAGAGGGCAAATATTTGCTGAGGCTTCAGAGATTTTTCTGAGACTTCTAAATGGAGAAGTAATTTCTTCAAATATGATTAGAGATACAATTCTTACGAGAGAAAGTTTTCGTTCTGATGAAGATTGGGAGAGAGTTCAAAATGCAGCTAAAGATTTCAACGCCCTAGATGAAATACCCGAGAAAGTCGAAATACCTCATAGATATGATTTTGAAGAAATAAAAACAATTCCTCAAAATTGGAGAAGAGAATTACTAAATCTTGTACTTGGTAGTCACGATCCAAAACTACAGATTGAGGTGAATAAATGGAGACCAGTACAAGTTTTTAATCTCAGTATAACTCCTCCACATATTATTGAGGAAACTCATGAAAGAATGGGTGAAAATTATCACCCAGATGGAGGCACTTGGAATAGAAATATGATGCCCAGAACAATAATGATTTTTGTCAATAATGAAAAGAATTTATCACCAGAAGAACAAAGTATTGCTGCCAAAGAAGAAGCAAAGGCTGCATTGAATACTTATTGGAGAGCACTAGAAGGTACAATCGATCCTTCAAAAGTTGAAAGAGCAACTGATAATGCAGTGATAGGAAATGTTCAGGAGGTTGCTGAACAAATTATTCAAAGATTTAATAAAAACGATAAATTGATGTGTTGGTTTGACTTCTTCAATCATGACAGTGAAAGAGTTCAGAGAAATATGAAGGCTTTTATGAATGAAGTTGTACCTATAGTTAATGGAGAGAAATGATATGAAAGAAGAAAAAATCACTAGACCATCATCAGTAGCGCCAGGAAGGCCTGGTTCAGCAGTTTTTCCAACTAATCCTCTGGGAGAAAAACATGAAGGAATAGCAACAGGAAGAGATGTTGAATGGGAACCACTAGTAGATTTTAGAAGAAGAGATGTATCTGAAAATACTATTCACGGAGCTGTTGCATGGGCTCATGGAAATGAAATCATACACTCCTTTGGAGGAAATGTATTAATTTATGGAAGATCTATGATGAAACCATTGATGATGAAACCATTCGTAAAAGTATTAGAGGATGAATTAACTTGGGAACAAAAGGCAATTTCTTGCTCATCACATAATGGGGACACTGAACATGTTGCTGCTGCACAGTCTATACTCACAGAATCTGAGTGGGGATTGATGCAATGCCCTCTAGATGTACCACTAATACAGTTTGGGAGACAGGTGAGAAGACCTAGGAGATGGTTCCATACATGTTCAGGAGAACATGCGGCATTGTTGAAAGGTATGAGAAAAATGGGGATGAGTAGAGCAGGTTATACACTACCTAGTACTCCTTGGTTTCCATTGTTTTTAGATGTTCTAAAAGAATACATGGGCAATCCTGATTGGGAACCTAAGAGAGTTGCTAAGGATGGTTGTGGCCTACCTACTGTTTCTAACACAGTTGATGAACTGGCAGTAATGTTTTCAGGCCTAGTTGCGAAGAAAGATGAAGACTGGATTTGGGAGGCAATGAATAAACATCCAGATTTGATAGGCGGATTTAATCGACTGGATTCAACATGTCTCAAGGCAGGAAATGGGAAACTGATCGCAAAAGAAGGTGCTGATGGATTACTAGGACTAGCTATCGAACATCCAGACTGGCCCAAAGGTTTAGGAATTGTAATTAAGATTGCTCACGGATGGAATTCGCAGGCAACTTGGTATGTTGCAAGAGCTGTTTTAGGAGTATTGGGGATAGAACTCAGAAACCCATATCCTTTGCATAGACAAAAGGCATTTATTGTACCAGGAATTGTTCCAGATAGATATCAAGAAGATTTGGAAAAAGTAGTCACTTGGGACGAGTGGGACCCAGACCGAGATAAATTCAACTTAGATTGGAACGAATATTCCGCAGCGATGACACGTAAAGATCCATTTTCTAATGAAGGGACATAAGGGGATGAAGAATTGAAAATCCTGAATTACATCTCTGGAGAATTTGTTGAACCCGAGTCAGGAGAATGGTTAGAAGACTTATCTCCTGCAACAGGAGAAAAAATTGCATTAGTCCCTAAATCTAATCAAAATGACATAAATAAGGCAGTTTATGCTGCCAAAAAAGCTCTGCCAGAATGGTCGTCTCTTACAAATTTAGATAGAGCAGATTGGTTAGATAAAATTGCAGATAAACTAGAATCAAAATATGAAGAAATTGCAGAATTGGAGAGTAAAGATACGGGTAAACCAATCTCTCTAGCGAGAGAGGTTGATGCTTATCGTTCAGTTAAAAATTTTAGATTTTTTTCTGAAATGATTAGGGATCTAGAAATTGAGAAATATGACATGGAAGATGCTACAAACAGAGTGATATACAAATCAGTTGGAGTAGGGGCACTAATTACTCCATGGAATTTACCACTCTATCTTCTTTCATGGAAAGTTGCACCTGCAATAGGAATGGGGAATACTGTAGTTTGTAAACCAAGTGAAATGACACCATTAACTGCTGATTTACTAATGAAGACCATAGATGAAATCGGATTGCCAGAAGGAGTAGTTAATCTGGTTCATGGAGATGGGATGGGGGCTGGTTCACCATTAGTATCTCATCAAGATGTTTCCTTGGTTTCATTCACTGGAGGGACATCTACTGGTTCGATAGTTGCAAAATCAGCAGCAAGTTCTTTCAAAAAATTAAGTCTAGAACTAGGGGGTAAAAATTCTAGCATAATTTTTGACGACTGCAATCTAGAAAATACAGTTAAGGGAGTCGTTAGAGCTGGTTTTCTAAATCAGGGACAGGTGTGTCTTTGCGGAAGTAGAATCCTAGTTCAAGAAAATATATATGATGATTTTATTAATAAATTTGTTATTGAAGTTGAAGCAATGAAAATTGGAGACCCCTCTGACGAGAATACAACTCTAGGAGCTTTGATCTCTCAAGAACATCTATCAAAGGTTGAAGAATACATTGAAATTGCAAAAAGTGAAGGTGGAACAATACTAACAGGAGGATATCCAAATCTTTCTGATAAATATAAAAATGGGAATTGGATATCCCCTACTGTAATTGCAGATTTAGACGTAAATTCACGTTGTTCCACAGAAGAAATATTTGGACCAGTGGTTACGATTCATAGATTTAGTACTGAAAAGGAGGCTATTGATATCGCCAATAATACTAGATATGGATTAGCAGGAAGTATATGGACTAATGATCTTGAGAAAGGCAACAGAGTAGCAGAATCAATCCACACAGGAATGATCTGGATTAATACATGGCTACATAGAGATTTAAGAGTTCCATTTGGAGGAGTTAAAGATTCTGGAGTAGGCAGAGAAGGAGGGAAATGGAGTTTAGGATTCTTCTCTGAAGCAATGAATATATGTACAAAAAATAAATAATCAGCGGCGACCTTTTCTACCTTTACCTCTTTTAGATTTACCAGAATTATATTCCCAATTTCTACCTGATTTATTGGACCATGAACTAGCGTCAAAATTAGAATCACTATGTTTTTCTAATTTTTTCCTTAATCCTCTAGGAAGTTCTTGGACTGAATGAACATCTAGTTTCAAACCTAGATCTTGCTCGAGTCTTCGAATCCCTTCACCACCAGGCCCTATCATAGAGCCTATTGCAGAATCATCGATATAGATGATTGCAGCAGAATCAGTGACGAATTTTGCATGTTTAACAGAAATACCAGTAAGTCTAGTTGCCTCTCTTTTTAGTTCCTCAGATGCTAATTTCCAAGCAGGACTTCCTCCTTCCTCATTAGAACCATTAACTGGAACAACTGCAATCTCAGAACCAAAAGCAAACATCTCATGAGTCAATCGATTAGAGGGGAACTCCCTAATCTCAATAACTGGACGGCTTAAGTCGGATTCCATACCAGTAGGGGCTCTAACAACCATCTTCAATTCTAATACTTGATTTATTTTCCCTTTCTCTATATGAATAACTGTATCTAGAACCTGAGAGATTAAACCTAGCTCTACTTTTCCAACTAATCTCTGTATTGCTTGGAGACCACTGTTTGCATGAGTTACTCCTAAGAGTCCAACTCCTGCTAAACGTACGTCACCAAATATCTCAAAATCTCTTGCACGGCGTACTTCATCGAATATTACAAAATCAGGTCTGAGTAAGAAGATAATTTCGGCGGTTTTCTCTAGATCGCCTTCTAAAGGAGCATATTGAGTAACTCTCTGAGGAACTTGTAAATCTCTTGGAGATTCCATAGTTTTGACCATTGCCCCCATCTCTGAATCTAAATATGAAGCGATTGCTTGTGCGAAAGTAGTCTTACCTGAACCTGGTTTACCGACCACAAATATTCCTCGATGATGATTAGATAATCTATTTACAAGTTCTTTATCCAATTTATAGTCTGACAATTGTAAATTGGCTACTGGTCTAACTACAGTGATTTCCCAAGCATCTGAAAAAGGAGGCCACGCACAACTTACACGGAGATCCCCTACTTGCATAACCTTGCATCCTTCACGTTCAATCTCTATGAAACAGTCAGACCTAGAAGAATTCTGTTCAATAATTAACGATATCTCATCTGAAAGATCTACTAATTTTGGTTTGTCCCAGACATCTAAATCTAATTCATTCAGAGTTAAAGAAGAGATATGTCCACTCTTCACTCTAGGTCTACATTCTGCCTTTAGAAATATTGTCGATACTGACTCATCTGTCAAAATAGACTCAAGCGAATCGGGCAGTAAAGGATGGTCTCCAAATGACGCCATGCATCTATGAAGTGCTTCTTAGATTTCATGTTTGGCTTGTACATGGTATTAATGCTCTGATAAACTAATAGTACTTTTCTTCAATAAAATAGGGTAAGACTGAAAGTATAGTTATATCGCATAGAGTAGAATATGGCATCAGTCGGCATAATTGGATTGGGAGCATATGTACCACCAAATGAGATGAGCAATGAAGACTGGATGAAACTTGTAGAAACAAGCGATGAGTGGATTACTACAAAAACTGGAATGAAGAAAAGAAGAATTGCTAGTTCGGAAGTATGTACTTCGGACTTGGCAGTAGAAGCATGTAAACAAGCCTTGGATGATGCTGAATTAAAGGCTGAAGACATCGATCTAATTATTCTGGCAACATCATCTCCTGATGTGCCACTATCATCGACTGCAGGAATAATTCAACATAAATTGGGTTGTACTGATTGTGCAGCTTTCGACATTAACGCAGTATGTGCCGGATGGGTTCATGCATTAGATGTAGGAAGTAGATTTGTAGGTACAAATGGTTACCGAAATGTTCTCGTTGTCGGTTCAGAAATCTACTCTCGAATATTGAATTGGAAAGATAGAGCCACATGCGTACTGTTTGGAGATGGAGCAGGAGCAGCAGTATTATCAGAAGTAAAGGAAGGGAAAGGAATCATTAGTTCATGGTTAATGTCTGATGGTTCAGGATCTTCCGTTATAGAAATACCCGCTGGCGGAGTAAGAACGCCATTTAATTCTGATAATTTTGTAGAAGGTGCACAATATTTCCACATGGATGGCAGAGCAGTCTGGAATTTTGCTATCGAGGCTTTTCCACAAGCTGTGAATGAATCATTAAAAAGGGCTGGTAAAAGTATTGAAGATGTAGATTTAGTAATACCCCATCAAGCTAATATTAATATTATTAAGACTGGAATGGAAAAACTAGGCCTTGGGATGGAAAAAACATACACTAATCTACATAAATATGGAAACACAGCGGGTGCAAGTGTGCCTATTGCAATGAAAGAAGCGATGGAAAAAGGACTGATTAGTGAGGGAGATTTAGTAGTTACAGCTGCTTTTGGTGGCGGTTTAGCATGGGGTGCTAACGTAATACAGTTCTAATTTCAATAGTGAAATTGAATCCATCCGCCAGTTGCTGCATCATGCTTTAATACTGAACCATCAGAATTTACACACCAAACTTGACCACTATCGTCAGCCCATACTCTCTGCCCATATTCGTTCACCGGTGTACCTTCTGGTGGCGATATAATTTGAGGTTTAGGAGGAGTAGGAAGTTCATTTAGTAATGCATCGATATGAGATGTGTCTCTTATTGTTTCTTTCTCTTCGGATTCTTCATCCTCTGAATCATTTAT
>CAXFIU010000017.1:0-27214 GCA_964003245.1 uncultured Candidatus Poseidoniales archaeon | reverse complement strand
ATTAAGTAGTACTCTGAAAACTTCAGACATATAATCAGCAGCAAGAGAGATTTTTTCCATATCTCTTGAGAACTTATCGTTTACCCATGCGTGCCAATCGGCCAACAAAACAGTAACATTGACATCCTCTGAAAGTAAATTATCGATAGTTTCTGCTAAAACCATCCAACCAAGATGAGCCTTTCCACTAGGCTCGAGGCCAATATAAGCATTGATCTGATCACTACCTGAGTGGCTTTTCCCTCCAGAAATTATACTTTTAACATGCTCAATACCGACTACTTCTTCACAATTAATGAACATACGGTTGATTTTTGAACTCCCCTCATCATCAAGATTTGACAAAGGTCCTGAACTCATATAATCACCAAATTATTTGAATAACTTATCTAATTTTTCACCGCGGCCAGCTGCTCTTGTGTTTTCGCCTTCTTCCAATGCAGATTCTATTTCAGCAATTAATGCCTCTGCTTGAGATTTCTTATCCTCTGAAACGTTCTGAGACATCTTCATAAAATGTCTTGCTGCACTGACTGCTGATTTAGCCTTGGATGCTTTTTTGCCCCATTCCTTAGCTTTGTCACCACGTTGTTTGGAATTATATCCGGTTGCTTCATCGAGAAATTGAGTCCATCTTTTACGGCTATCCTGTGCTATTTTCATCGCTTCTGGGTCATCAAAATTAGGAGGTACGTTCTTTACATCAATAACTAGTGCGCCAGTATCTGAAAAACTTCCCTTAATTGAAGTCATGATATCGTGAGAACCCGTAAAAGATCCATCATCATTAGCATTCACATTCTCAAAATATTTACCAGCCAATGCTGCTAAACCACCGTCTTCATTAATTTGTTTCATCAATCCTCGCTTAACGTCGAATCTCTCCATAAGCCTAGCGCGGAGTAATTGCTTATTCAATACTACGAGAGAAAGATAACCGTAGATAGCAAATAAACAGGCCTAAACCTACATCCGTTTTCGCAGGACCATGGCTGCGTTAAGAGCGATAGTTGTTGGGTTGATGACTAGTTTAGTATTTTTGTCACCTATTGTAAATGCAGAATCGGCAGTCGAACTTGATTCAATTATTCATCTAAGTGAGGATGATTTAGCGATAAAAGGAATAGCAGAAAATCCTGAAGAAGAGAAAATATTAATTTACGCTGAGGGAGGTTACGCTAGCATTATTTCCTCAAAAAATCCTGATTCACAAGTATTACTTGCTGCGAGTGATAATCAAACCATGAGAGATGCAGATTGGCATCCTGGAGGAGGGACTGCCCTATTAGTCGGAGATGAAGGAATGATTCTTCGATTTGCCGCAGATGATTTTTCCTTGACACAGGCAGGGGAAAAAATGAACTTCGGACAAACTAATTTAAATTCAGTTGCATGGAATACAGCAGGCTCATGGGCATATGTTGGAGGAGATGATGGATGGCTATGGAGGGTTCGAGCTCAAGGCGATGGTGGACTCGATACACATCTAATTGAAGGACGAGGCGAGGGAGATATCACTGACATCGATTGTCATGATGATGTTATGCTTTGTGTAATATCTTCAGTTACGGATGGAATTGGTATTATCGATAGGAATCATGTCCTGACCTGGATTGGAGGTAATTTCTACCCTTGGAATAGTGTTATTTGCCCGTCGAACTATTACTTATCTTGTGTGTCAGTTTCTAGTAGTCAAGAAATAGGAATAATTCAATTACACTCCGAAAATGCTATAGAAAGTGAATTATCAGTTAGTACGATTCAAGGAATTGAAGGGCAATTTACTCATCTAAGTCACCAAAATGGTGCAAGGTCATTGATTGTTGTAGCGCCATTTTCATTACTTGAACATGATGTTAGTAAGAATGCAACCTATCCTTGGTTGGAAAATGAAGATGCTCAAAAGTTTGATGTTGAGATTTCTGGTGAAAGAATAATTGGTACTTGGAACACTGGAGAAGATAGTGGATGGCTAATAACAAGTCGTGGCACTGTAATAGAATTCCACTCTACAGAAGAGGGGAGTCAGATAGGTGTAATAGTTGGAGGAATTGTAGGCTTTCTGATTCCATTGACCATTGGGATGTTGATACTAACTTTAGTCTACACAGCATCTCCAAGACTGCAATATTCGATGACGATGAAGTTTGGAAATAAACAAGAAAAAAGAGATGCAAGAAGGAAAGGAAGAGGTAAAAGATAGCACCAGATTTTGACTGGGCCAATCAGGAACATTCATGTGGCTTCTATTATCGCCGACAAATGAGAATTATGGCATATGAGGCTCTAGACTTCTACGATGTTGACTCGTTATTGACTGAAGAAGAAAGAATGGTTCGAGACATGGTACGTGATTGGGTAGATGAAGAAGTCATTCCAAACATAGAAATTGCTTGCAGAGAGGGAGTATTTCCCGACGAGTGGAGAGTTGCTTTAGGAGAAATGGGTGTACTTGGTGCACCTCTAAAAGGATATGATTGCCCAGGTCTTTCTTATACAGCTTACGGAGTAATTTGTAGAGAGTTAGAAAGAGGAGATAGTGGTCTTAGGTCTTTTGCCAGCGTCCAAGGATCTCTTGCCATGTATCCAATTTGGGACTTCGGAAGTGAAGAACAAAAAAATTATTATTTGCCAAAAATGGCTAGTGGTGAATGGATTGGCTGTTTTGGGTTAACGGAACCGGATTATGGATCTAATCCAGGAGACATGATTACTAAAGCCGAAGATATGGGCGACCATTATCTGCTTAATGGCGCAAAAATGTGGATTACAAATGGTTCAATCGCAGAGCTCGCAGTTGTTTGGGCTAAATTAGATGGAGTGATTCGTGGATTTATCGTTGAAAAGAATGACCCAGGTTTTTCTGCACCTGAGATGAAAGGTAAACACTCCCTGAAGGCGAGTGTGACAAGTGAGTTAGTATTCCAAGATTGTAAAATCCCAAAAGACAGAATTCTCCCCGGAGTCAAAGGATTAAGAGGTCCATTTTCTTGTCTAAACAATGCTAGGTATGGAATTTCTTGGGGAGCATTGGGCTCAGCGCAAGCTTGTTTCGACTCTGCCAAAGATTATGCCATGAGCAGAATACAATTTGATCATCCAATTGCCTCCTATCAGTTAGTACAAAATAAATTATCTTGGATGCTAAGGGAGATTACAAAGGGGCAATTATTAGCATATCACTTAGGGCAAAAGAAAGATTCTGGGAATTGGATCCCAGAGCATATCTCTTTAGCTAAAATGAATAATGTTGATATCGCTCTTGAAATTGCAAGAGTTGCAAGAGATATCCATGGAGCCAATGGAATACTTGATGAGTACCCCATAATGAGGCATATGGCGAATTTAGAATCAGTAAAGACATATGAAGGCACACATGATATTCACAATCTAATAATAGGAAGGCACATCACGGGAATACAAGCATTCACTAGAGAAGCCTAAAACTAGAAAGACGAATTAAATTGGGAAAATGAGGGGAAAAAATGAATATAACAGTACTACTAAAACAAGTTCCAGATACAACCGCAAAAATTACCATCTCTGGTGGGAAGGTCGATGAAAACTCAGTTAGTAAATGGTCAATGAGCCCATATGACGAGTATGCATTAGAATCAGGTCTTCAATTAAAAGAAAAAACTGGTGGCAATTTAGTAGCCATAACTTGTGGACCTGAGAGGACAAAGAAAATGCTTACAGATGCTGCGGCAGTAGGAGCCGATACTCTTGTTCATATCTCAAATGATGGCGTTACTGACAGCACCCATGTCCAGAAACTACTTGCGGCTGCTGTGAAAAGATTTGATTCTCAAATTGTATTATGTGGCAAACAGGCTGCTGATACTAATAGTGGATCAACTGGTCCAGGAGTTGCTGAACTTATTGATGCTGCATGCGTAACTTTAGTCACAGAAGTTAATTACTCAGAAGGAAATTTTTCAACAATTAGGCCAAGTAATTCAGGTACCGAAAAAGTTGCCGTCGATGGACTCAGTGTTTTTGCGTTTGATAAAGGAACACATGAACTAAGAAGACCAAATGTTAGAGGAATTATGATGGCTAAAAAGAAACAAGTTGAATCAATCACATCTGGCGATTTAGGAGTTATCTTAGATTCTTCAAATGTCACTCTTAATTCTCAAAACCCTCCGCCTGAGAAGCCGGCTGGGCAAAAGTTCGAAGGTGCAGAACACGTTAATGAAGTAGTTTCGAAATTAAGAAATGAGGCAAACGTAATTTGAGGTGAAAAAATGGATTTTACAATAATAGCAGAAACAAACGGTGATTCACTTCACCCAACAACATACCAACTAATTGGAGCTGCAGCAAGTATGGGCTCGAATTCAACTGTGATTTGCCCAAATGGTGTTGGAGCTTCTGAAGCTGCAAAAATAAACGGAGTAGAGAAAGTAATTTCAGCAAATGGAGATTGTTTCAATATTTTTGATGGTGGGGCTTGGGCCTCGGCCATGTCTTCAATGTGTGGAGAAATGATTTTAATTTCAGCATCACCAAATGGGAGAGAAATAGGTGCTAGAATTGCTGCTCAAAAAGACATACCAATTATACAGGACGTAGTATCTATGTCTGAAGGAATTACTGTCAGTAGACCTATTTATTCTGGTAAAGCAATGGAATCACTAACAATTTCTGGAAGTGCAGTTATTACATTAAGACCCAATGCATTTGAAGCAGCGGTGACAGGGAATGATGCTCCAATAAATGTGGTTGATCAATCAGCAGATGTGAAAATTGCAATTCAAGAAGCTATCAATAAAGCAAGCGAAAGGTTAGATGTCACAGAGGCTGATATCATTATTTCTGGAGGACGAGGAATGGGGACAATTGAAAATTTCTCACATTTGGAAGAAATTGCAGATACTATTGGCGCGGCAGTAGGAGCCAGTAGAGCAGTAGTTGATGAGTGGGGTATGCCTCATAGAATGCAAGTTGGACAAACAGGAAAGACTGTGACACCATCTCTCTATATTGCAGTTGGAATTTCTGGGGCTATACAACACTTAGCAGGTATGAGATCCAGTAAATACATATTAGCCATAAATAAAGATCCTGATGCACCAATTTTTGGCGTAGCAGATTACGGAATAGTTGCATCATGGGAAGATGCGATTCCGGCATTAAAATCATCACTTTCAGAGTTACAGTCCTAATTAGTTGCAATGCGTTGAAATTAAGATGCCCTTTCGAAAGGTCATGGACTCTAATGCATTCGGGGATAAAAGTGTCCAATTGGTTGTTGCTTCAGCCATGATTCTTGGAATATTAATTGGATTGAGTCTTGCAGATATTGTTTTTGACGATTATCAGACCGGCTTAGGAGATAGAGATGGAGATAATGTCCCTGACATCTCAGATTTAGAACCCGATGGAGATGCTGGAATCAGATTTACACTGGTAGAGATCATACATCAAGAACTGCAATCGGACACTAATATCACTTTAGTATTAGGTTACAATGATAATGGCGATAGTGAAGGGATGTTAAATGGACAAGTCTGTGTCCTTAATCTTACAATAATGGAGAATACATCTGTAACTAGGCCATCTCATAATTGCGTATTCCAAGTAGCAGATTATGCACTAAGATCAGTATCATTTGAATACAGGATGTTCGAAGAAAAAATCATTAATCACGAAATAGTTAGGGAAAATTGGGATATCTTTGCTGGAAATGATAATGAAAATCCGTGGGGGACAAATACCACCGTAGATCCTGCATTTCTATCAGTTGGAAGTACAATATTGTTAGATGGCATGTCAGATAATGATGATTGGGAGAATAATGCCAGAGTAATTTGGTACACAAATAGTGTCGAAATTTTTGCGGATTAAAGAACTTGTACAGTTAAAGCGGCCTTAGATGATGCACCTCTATCATCCACAACTGTAAGATAGAAAATATGGACACCCATTGGCAATTTCACTTTCACTTGAGGATTGTTCGAGACAACTTTTCCGGAATCATTTTCCCAAGACCAACTCTTAATTTCTCCATCGGGATCATATGATTTACTACCATCTAGAAGAACGACGGCCGTACCATCCGACTCAGAATTAACAGTCTTATCTTCGCCAACATCAACAATCGGAGGTATGTTTAATGATTTAGCAGATTTTGATAAATCTTCTAAAATATCTATCTCGATTATAGGAGGTGAGACTTCAATCTCTAGTTCCTCATCTAATGCCTCGAAAATTTCGGCGGAATCGGGCGGTAACAAAGGCTTCATCGAAGAAGCTTGTTCCTCCTCCTGAGATAATGCTCCTGAGTATTCTGAATTTAGATTTTCTTCTTTGAAAATATAATCATTAGAAATTATTTCAGAATCGGGATCTATTATGAAAATAGGGGTGGGAATATATTTTTTCTTATCATCACCTAAAATGGCGACTCTAGATTCACCGATTGGAACTATTTTTTCTACTATTCCAATATGTTCAAGACTCCAAATAATGTTTCCTTCGAGATTTAATCTAATTATATCAAACCATGAAGCAACCATTATATCTTCTTTCCAAGGAAATATTTGTTTTATTGAATAGTCAAACTTAGATAATTGATTGTATTTCTTAGATTGAATTTCTAATTCTAACAATTCACCATTAAAACATCCCAAAATAACTCCTTTTTCAGTAGAAGAAATACAATTAACCAGACTATCTACTTCGCAACTATGAATCTTACCTTTTCTAGGACTCCAGCACTCTATTCGATTTTCAGGTCTATCATCAATAGTCATTCCAAGTGAATTACGTGCAACCACGAGAATATCTCCCGAACGAAATATCATAGAGGAAATCGTTTCAATATCATCGGATGAAGATTCGGATTTTATGATTTTATCACCATAACTATCGATGATTATGAAATCTCCATTTTCTAGAGCCACTGCAGAGATATCTCCGTCTTGGTTACTACATATATGAGTCATCTGACCAAGTTCTTTTTCCCATATTAAAGTCCCATTAGAATCGAATTTAAATAAATTTCCTGAACTATCTGCAACTAAGAAATTCAAGCCACATAGAGAAATAATTTCACATCCGGAATTTAATTCGTGATTCCAAATTAGACCTCCAGAATATGCACTAATACCTGAAATACTGGAGCCTACAATTAAATTACTATCTACTTCGAATAAACCTATTATCTCGCCGTCTAATTCAAATGATTCTTTTGTATTTCCATTAGGTGAAATAATATTTACAATGCCATCTTGATTGCCAACTGCCAAATTTCCATCTGACATTTCGCATGCAACAGTTAGAAAACCACCGACATCAACAGAATTGAGAACCTCAATAGTGGAATCCATGAACATACTAAGTGACAATTACCTATCATTCTAACTGGCAAATGTGTTAAGCAGAAGCCGATTTTTTCGCTTTGTCATTTCTTGATTGTTCGATTCTATCTAGATAATCATCTGTGATGCCACCGGTCACATAAACTCCATCGAAACAAGAACAATCGAACGTTGCAACATTATTCTCACTTGCGCCTAAACAGGCCTCTACCAAATCATCAAGGTCCTGATATATCATCCAATCCGCACCTATAGCGGTACAAATCTCCGAGACATCCCTATTATAGGCCACATACTCATTTTTTGCAGGCATATCAATTCCATAGACATTAGGGTGAATAATAGGGGGTGCAGCGGAAGCAAAGAAAACTTTCTTGGCACCTGCATTTCTAGCCATCTCAACAATTCTCTTAGAAGTGTTTCCTCTGACAATACTGTCATCTACTATCAAGACCGTTTTACCAGAAAATTCACTAGGTATAGTGTTAAGTTTTTTCCGAACTGAGTCCTTCCTAACTGACTGCCCAGGCATAATAAAAGTGCGGCCGATATATCTATTCTTGACGAAACCTTCCCGATAGGGGACTCCTAATTCTCTAGCTAATTCTAAAGCAGCTATACATCCACTGTCAGGAACTGGGATTACAGCATCGATACCATGATCAGGATTCTTTTCTTTTATTCGACGAGCTAATGATGCACCCATTCGAAGACGAGCAGAATGTACAGAAATACCATCGATAACAGAATCGGGGCGTGCAAAGTAAACATGTTCGAAGATACATGGACGATGTTGAGGCTCAGGATGACATTGTCTAGAATAGAAAGACCCATCAAGCCTCACAATAATAGCTTCACCAGGCATTACATCTCTTTCTAAATCAAAGCCTAAAGCCATCAAAGCAGCACTTTCGGAAGAAAATGCTCTTTCTTCAAAATCATTAACTTTTCTTACACCCATACATAATGGTCTAATGCCATGTGGATCTCTGAATGCAATCACTCCCCAACCGGTAATTGAAGATACGACACTGTAACTTCCCTCAGCCCTCATGTGCGTCCTTTCAATAGCTCGGAATACATCTTCATGATCTAAAGCATCCATCCCTCCAGGACGGCCATTAAGTGACCTTTGGATTTCGGCTGCCAGTAAGTTTAGCAATGCCTCAGAATCTGAGCTAGTGTTTATTCTTCGATGATCATATTCAAGTAAACTAGAGAGTATTTCCTCAGTATTGTTAAGGTTTCCATTATGAGCTAAACTGACACCGAATGGAGTATTTGTATAGAATGGTTGAGCCTCTGCCACAGATGAGCTCCCTGCAGTAGGGTATCGGACATGGCCTATTCCTGCTGAACCTTTCAGAGATTTCATATGCCTCTCTTTGAATATATCTCTAACATATCCATTTGCTCTTCTATGATATAAATTCTCATCATCGAAAGTAACAATTCCTGCTGCATCTTGGCCTCGATGTTGGAGAACTAATAATCCATCATAAATATCCGAAGCAACTGAATATGCGGGATTACCAACGATTCCAATAATTCCGCACATAAGAACAAACCTCGCTAAGTTGTAAGGGTCTTAGCACTTTGCTATTCAGAACTTGTTTTATTTGCTGCCCATGGAACGATTTCTTTTGCTCCATTGATACTTTCTCATACGTGAAGTAGCACCATATCCACAAGACGAACATATGCCTTTCTGTTTGTGATAAGAATGACGGCCGCATCGACGGCAACGAATGTGAGTCGACTTTTGTCGCTTACCCATACTTGGAGTACCTTTGGACATGATAACACCTATTTGATAGCGCGGCGACTTACCGACTTGTTATGAGAGTTACCCTTCAGAGGATTGGTTAAATTGGTTAATTTTTTATTCGGAAGCATCAAGTAAATCATCAAAATGTCGTTTTCTAAATGAGGCTTTGAATAAGAAATAAATCATTAAAACGTACAAAAAGGGAATAATTACGATGAAACCTAATATTCCTTCAACCAAGGAAAAACGGATCGCATCTGCAATAGTTTCTAAATCGTTGTTCAACGAGTTAACGGCTAATGCAGAAATAAAAATGAAAAGACTTTGCACCACTATAGGAATAGTTGGTTTACTATAAGGATGTAGAGAAAATAGTTGGAAAATAATGAGTGAAAAATTAGCTAATATGAACCCTCCAAAAACATAATATGAAATCTCCAATAATACCGAATTCATTTTTCATCCGCTCCGATATTAATAGAAATTATCTTTGTTACAAAATTCATTTCTTCTTCTGTTAATTCAGGTGCTGAATCTTCTAGAGGAATTCTATTTTCAACAAATCTAACAAGCAAGATAAATAAAAATAATGAGAATATTGCACCTAGTGCCGTAAATATCGCTCCGATTAAGAAATTATCAGGTAACTCATTAAACTCAAAATATAGATAAAATGAAACTAAAATAATTATCCAACCAAAAATTAACTGTGGAAATTTGACTTTCCAATAAATTGGTGAGCCACTAAGGACAAGATAACATCCTAATGAACAAACAAAAAACCAAGGTGCAAAGCCGTGTAAAGAATCTAGTAATTCTTTCTCGGGGTTTTCAATCGAAAAATTGTTGAAAGCTAAGAGGGAAATTGCAATAAGAACTAGGGGGATGGAAAATTTACTTCTAGTGAAGGATGGACCCATTCGACTGAAAGAAAAACCTACTACTAATAGGAAAAAGGCTAACCAAATCAGTGTGGAGCCGAGAATCACGATATTCGCTAATAGTCTCTACTTCATCTATGTTTTTTAACGAAAATCACTAATTCATAGTTTTCATCGGCAAAGATTGCGCGACAGAGTTCATATACGGGTCGTCAGTCGCCCGCATCGTCGTAAGACGCTGAGGTGCTAAAGATGGTCAAGATGCCGCGTAAAGTAATGCGTTACAGCCCTTCAGCTGGTAAGCACACAGAACACACTGTAGAGCGAGTCAAGAAAAGACGAGCTAGTGAGTTGAAATGGGGTCAGAGAAGATTCCGTAAAGTTACTTCAGGATACAGAGGTTTTCCGAGACCGAAACCATCAGGTGAGAAACCAACAAAGCGTGTAAATCTAGTATTCAGATGTACGGAGACAGGGAAGGGGCATTCTCCTGCTGGGAAGCGTGCAAAAAAATTCGAACTAATTGATAAATAATTGAGGGCTAATAATGAGTGGAAGATTCCTACGTGTAAGTTGCACAGATTGTGGACACGAGACTATTCTATTTGATAGGGCGTCAACCTCAATCTCCTGTTCAATCTGTGGCTCTACATTAGCAATGCCTGCAGGTGGAAAGGCTGATCTTTCAGGAAGCACAGTTGTAGACGTCCTCGAATGAAGGGGACAACATAATGAGCGAAGCCGAAGAAATATGGCCAGAAGAAGGTGAACTCCTAGTCTGTACTGTAAAGGGAGTTAAAGAAAACGGCGCATACCTAAATCTTGACGGATACGGCGACAAAGAAGGTTTCGTATTTATTGGAGAAGTAGCATCTGGTTGGGTAAAAAATATTAGAGCACACTTGAGAGAAGGTCAACGAGTTGTTGCCAAAGTTGTTACAGTAAAAAAAGATAGAGAAAGAGTAGATCTATCCATAAAGGCCGTATCGGCAGAAAGAAGAAAAGATACTCTACAAGAATGGAAAAATCAACAAAGAGCAAATCAAATCATGCGTGTTGCTGCTCAAAGAGTTAATTGGGATGATGAGAAGACCGAAGCAGTTTCAGAAGAAATGATAGAAAAATTTGGATCACTATATGGGGCATTGGAAGAATGTGCAATTTCAGAAACTGCTCTATCTGATTCGGGATTTACTGGGAAATGGATGAAAGTTGTCACAGAATTAGCGGTTGAAAACATAGTGCCTCCATTTGTAGAGATAAGAGGGATTTTTGATATCGAAGTATGGGATTCTGAAGGTGTTGGTGCAATTAGAGAGGCTTTATCAGCAGCAGAATTAGTTGTTGAAAATGAAGAAGAAGTTACTTTAACTTGCCATTATGATGGAGCCCCACATTACAGAGTAGATATTAGAGCTCCAGATTATTCATCAGCAGAATCCTCATGGGAAGCAGCAAAAAAAGCGGCCACGGAAAAAATTAATTCGGTAGAGGGTTCAATCTCTATAGAAAGGCTATGAAGATGATTTTCTAAGGCATTAATTCATACACCCTCAAACACCACGTCAGCATTAGGGGTCACCATGGTACGTACTAAATTACAACGATGTGTTGATTGTGGAGAATACGGACTCGGAGAAATTTGTAAGAACTGTAATGGCAAAATGGTAGCAGTGGCGCCTTTGAAATATTCGCCAGAAGATCCGCAAGGGGCAAGAAGAAGACAAAGAGTCGATGCAGGTAGTGATGAATGGGTTGATTCACTACCAACTCCTCGGAAAGTGATTAAGGGAGAGGAAGAATGAATACAAGATTTCATTGGATTGTCGGAAATGGTTTACCCGAACATTCGGCAATACTAGAAGCCGTACCAGGTGTTGGGAATGTTGGCAAAATTGTAGTAGACGCATTAGTAGAAAAACACCCCTCTAGAACTATTGGATGGATTTTACATCCTGATTTCCCGCCTCATGCGACATTATCGAATAATGGATTATTAGCGCCACCTAGGCTTGAAATTAATTCCGTGATTCTCCCTGACGGTAAAACAATAATCACAATAGGGGGAGATTTACAACCTATGACTGCAAACGGTCAATATGAAGTAGCTGAAAGTATACTTGCTATGGCGAAGGAAAATAATACTCCAAAAATTCTGGTTTTAGCAGGCTTGGCGGCCGGTGCTGAAGATAGAAATATTCACGTCATTTGTGCAGATTCAGATGTTAAAAAATCATTACAAGAAATTGATATTAATGTTACAGATGAACAACCTAAATCTGGTATGATCGGTATTGCAGGTTTACTAATTTCTCTATCTCCCTTACATAAAGTCCCTACAATTGGCCTAGTGGCAGAAACAATAGGCGCCAGTGCAGATACCCTTGCAGCCGACAGATTATCTGCTTGGATTGAACAGGGATTAGAATTACCTCTTGATTTAGATTTGGATTCAACAGAGAAGACTGCTAAAAAGCTATTAGCAACTATGGATGTTTCTGGAGACATTGATGAAATCCTAAACGGAAATGAAAAACAAAATGATTCAAATTTTTATGCTTAGGTGATTTTATGAAGATACTTCTCGGAAGTGGAGGGATTAGAACAAAAGAAAGGAGAAATCTTTTCTTTCGTTTAATGAAGGAAAACTTCGAAGGATGCAAGAAAGTAATTTTCATACCTTATGCTAGTGGAAATTATGACGAATATACAAGTTCAGTAAAGGAAATGCTAAACCATCTAGAATTTGAGATTATTGGAATACATCAGTGCGAGAATCCATTAGCAGAATTAGAGAATATGGAAGGAATTTATGTAGGTGGTGGAAATACATTTTCATTAGTTAAAAAATTACATGAAGAAAAACTACTAGAAATTATAAGAAGAAAAGTGCTTAATGAGGGAGTACCATATGCAGGAGTTAGCGCTGGAGCGAATGTTGCTTGCCCAACAATGCAAACTACTAATGATATGCCAATTGATTTAGTTCCATCATTTGAAACATTTGACATTGTACCGTTTCAAATCAATCCCCATTATCACCCTGGAGGAATCTGGTGGAAAGAGAATGATGAACTAAAGGAGCATTTTGGAGAGACTAGAAAAAGGAGAATAGAAGAGTTTCATAATTACAATGATACACCGGTTATTGGATTATATGAAGGTTCTTTTCTTCGTTGTGATGAGGAAGGAATTGAACTTCTTGGTAATAAAGCTGCGATAATTATCAAAGGATCGGAAATTGAAACAATTTCTCCAGAAATGAAAATGAATTATGATTTAACCACCAGATGAGACTACAATTAATTCTATTTTTATGTCTTCACTAATTGTGGAAGAATGAGGAACGATTGAATCATTAAAAACTGCTAGAACAGTGGATGAAGGAATATCTAATTTTTTTAATATTGATGAAATTGTTGTTGGAGTCTCCGACTCAAAAATTATACATTCATTTTGGTAAACAACTTCTACGCGCATGTATACTTCGAAACGGGTCACGCTTATGACCAATACGCATCTAGGTATATTTAGCCGAGATCGCATAGCCCGGTATTGCGATGGATTCGAAATCCATTGTCCTTTGGACGCGGGGGTTCAAATCCCTCTCTCGGCGCCAAATTATAGTTAACACATATTGATAAGTATAGGATGATTAGGAAACTTATGCCTCAATATGAAATTGTTGATAGTGAAGAATTAAGAATGGTAAAAGTCACATTAAATGGAGATACGGTTCGTGGAGAATCAGGTGCACTTCATTATATGATTGGAAATATAGAGATGGTAACTAAAGCACCAAGCGTAGGAGGTTTTCTAAAATCAATGGTTTCTGGAGAATCAGTATTCAGACCTACATATACAGGAAATGGAGAAGTATATTTTGGACCGCCTACATTTGGAGAGTATCATATTCTAGAGTTAAATGGCAATTCAATGGTTCTAGATTCAGGAGCATATGTTTGCTCTGATGAAGGAATAGAAGTAGGTATTGTCAGAAATAAAGGCATCACAATGTTCAGTGGAGAAGGAATATGGCAAACTACTGTTTCAGGAACTGGTACTTTAGTATATTATTCGGAAGGACCTATTCAAGAGATTAATCTCTCAAATAGTACTCTTACAGTAGATGGAAACTTTGCTGTCGCTAGGGACGCATCATTGAATTATGAGACAAGAATGTTAGGTAAAGGACTAATGTCAAAAATGGCAGGTGGAGAAGGATTTGTCAATATCATTTCGGGGACAGGAAAAGTATACCTCTCGCCAGTTCCGAGTCGTTTCAATAATCTAGCTGGGAGAGTAATCAATGATACAGTTAGTAGAATGATTCCATTCTTAAATAGAAATAATTAATCTCTAAAATGGTCTCAAATCTTCGGAGCTTTTCAGGAGAACTACTCGCGCACCAGGACCTAAACGTACCTGTCTTTGCCCAGCAAATTCGCCAATCTCGCCATTTAAAATTGCAATTTCATCTCCTCTAGATAGCCCTGCTGCAATAACAGGAATGAATTGCTTGAATGCTACAACACCTACTGAGCCACTACTATCAACCAAAGTAATAGCCCAACGAGATACTCCTTTCCCATTTGGGAAAGCATTGATTGACCAGATTCGACCAACTACGTTCACTCTAGTTTCTATATCAATCATTTCAGAAATCTCTTCATCTTCAGCAATAGTAATTCTAGATTCTGAATCTAAATCAATTACTAACTCGCTTCTCCATATTGAGGGTAATGCATTTTCAATCTTAACTCGCGCATCATTTTGAATAGAACGAGAAACGTTTTTTGGTCCGCCTTGACGATGTGCCCTTACCTTAGCTCTCTCATAACCGTCAACTAATCTGAATGTCAAATCAACACTACCATCAGATTTGAGTGTAGGTCCATTCAACTCCCTAACTTCTCCAATAACTGTGTGTCTAGTCTTAATTTCACTCATGGGAGTTATTGGCCAAGCATGAGAAAATTTCTCAAGTCTTTTTTCTGAAGGCAATATTAATTCATAATTGCTATTTTCACAAATTCCTCGGAGTTCACACCTATTACATCTTGCCTTGGGGTCAGGATCAACAGCGACTTCAGAAGGAATTCCTCCTACATCAAAATACCTTAATGGAGAAGGATTAGGGGGGAAATCGGAAATATCCATAGAGTCATTATTGTGTAACTTTTGATATAAATTCTCTAAATCTATATTGAAATGAGACATTTCTTCTACACTGGGTAAAGGAACTTGTTTTACTGTGCCAGGGCCTAAGTACCAGATCTCCAGTGCCTCTACCTCATTATTTCTGGAATGTGTTTCCCACCATAACCAAGAGTAGAGCCTTAATTGTTCGATATAACCTCCTGAACGATCGCCCTTTCCTACAGAGGCCTTCAAATCGACAATTCGAATTTTACCATTCCAACGATAAACGAGATCATATTCTCCTTGGAACCAGTCATCAGGATGACAAGTGGTTTCTGAGAAACTTGAAGCATCAGGATCTACAAACCAAGGACGAGAAATTTCCCAAGCCTCAACCCATGAAATAGGAGAGTTACTCGTTTGAGCGCATGGATGAGGAGAAATCCAATTTTTCGGAAAACCATCAGGAGATGGCCATTCAGGGCGATATTTGCCAACTCTCCAACTCTCCAAGTAAGGGCCTCCATTTTGATTCAAGCACAACTCAACTTGATCTAAATGTAGTTTGATGCCCGCCTCTATCATTTGCATTCCCTCTTGAGGGTCTATGTCTTCAGATTTTCCCACTCGGTTTGGACTTGATTCCCAGTCGGAGATTGCTTTCTGCCAACAGTTATCAAAATGCATTTTTGCACGCGATAATGCCCATTCTTCTAATCCTTCTCTATTTATTGGCCATGAATCTTTTTCTCTTGTTTCTAATTCAGGACTTCTCCATCCAGCCTCAGAGTCATAGGATACAGAGCCATCATCATTTAGAGGAGATACTATCAAATTACCATCCAAAGGAGAAATTAGTACTGGAGACTCTCGAAGAACCCTAGAAATACAGTCTTCTACGGCGTTTCCTCTCAATATCTGAGGAGGCAGTGGACTCTTCAGTTTAGGGATGTAAGAATAATACCATAGACGGGGGCAGTTGTTCCAAGTAATTACTTGAGAAGCAGATAAACGCCTGTAAGGGTCTACTCCGGTCACCTCTGGATTGGCGCGCCTGACTGGCATAGTTAATGACTAAAGTCAGGGGTAAATGAACTCAACGTGTAAATTAAGCAAAATGAACTATCATTCTTTAGAATTCAAGATAACTACTGTCAATTCCATTCTTTCAAAAGTAGGTGTAACCTCAATCATTGACACCTCTGATTCTACCATCTCAGCAATATCTTCTGCTACAACTAGAGGCATTTCTATTCTGGAATTTTTCTCATCCCAATAAAGAAATCTTGAAGGAAGACCTGTTTCTTTGGTAATTTCATCTATCCAATCTGATTGTTCAGAAGGACTCGAATGTACAGCACCAAAAATCAGAGTTCCGTCGTCAGTTAGAGTTTCATGAGGTGCGATTGTATGTTCACCTCTGCGAATAAATCGTCTTCTTAATTGTCCTGAATCTTTGTAAGTTGCAGTACAGAACTTAAGGTGGAAACCATATGGCTCCCTAATTATACCATCCAATGGATCAGGAATACCAAATTGGGCCGCCATTACTCTATCCCTCATTGATATTGATAATTCAGCAGAACCGGCAGCTCCTGCAGTTATTTCAGTAGATAGATTAAAACCTCTTAATTCCATATTGTCATGATTTCCAACCGTAATTTCTAGTTCATTTAAGTTCAAGAAATCTACGTCCATTTCCCTTAACTTTTCTAATAAAATCATTAGTTCTTCTTCTTTATCGGGTTCACAAGGCAACTCAACTCCAGTTAACATACCAGATTCACTACAAGCACTGATAGTTTCCCTATATTTATCAGAATCAAGATTCAGAAAATGAAACCGGATTTCATCTAGGCCTGCATCTGCAAAATCTCTTGCCCATTCAGATTTGAATGGTATACTAGTATACATATGTAAATGAAAATCATCCCCAAATTCTTTTTTCAGTATCTTAATTCCTTCCAAAACACGCTCTCTCGCCATTACTGGGTCGCCTCCAGTAATTCCTGCTCCTGTGGCATTCATTGCCCTAGCTTCTTCAATTACTGCATCCCAATCGCCAATATCTACTCTTCTTTCATTAGCATACATAAAATCAATCTCCCTTCTAGTTTCAGAAAGAGGACAATAGTCGCACATCCAATGACAATGCCCAGTTATGAAAAGAACTAGTTTACTACCTGTTTGACACTGAATACAACCCTCAGTATCCATTTCATTCGCTAAATCTGGAGTACTTTGATTTAGGTTCATTACTACAGTCATGACGACACCTCTAAAGCTTCAGTAAGTAGCCATTTATGAAACCCAAAATCATTCGACAATTCGGGATGAAAAGTCAGTGCAACTCTATTATTGGTCCTAGCCCCTACTACTTCTTCACCGAGTAAAGAGACTGGATTTGATTTCTTACCTAAATCTAGAAATCTTGGAGCGCGAATAAATATTCCAGGGAACTCTCTAGAAAGAAGAGAGGAATATATCGTAGATTGAAATGAATCGGATTGATTTCCGAAAGCATTTCTTGAGATATTTGCATCAACTATTTTCTCACCATCATCTTGCGGATCTGAAAGTAAGATAGCCCCCGCACAGGTACCTAAAACCGGTAAATCCGGATGTTCCCTCATCCAGTCAAATAATTTTGGAAATAATTGGGAATTAACACCATTTCCAATAAGTCTCATTGTTGTAGATTCGCCTCCCGGTAGTATAATTGCATGAGGTTTACATTGAATTAAATCATTTTTATTTCTTAGTTCAAATATTTCAATAACTAATTGGAGTTCTTCTGCTGCGCTATTTAGAGCTTTGAGATGAGCATGCCGAGCGCCCTGAAGCATCACTAGCCCGATACGCAACATATACTGTCGTCTAGTTACTATAACATGAACCCCACCCTTGAACAATAGGGTAGCCGATGCCATCAAAGACTTGTACCCATACCGGCATATGTGAATCCAACAGGACGGATACATAACTTCGGGGCAGGGCCCGCAGTATTGCCATTAGAGGTAGTTGAAGAATGCCGGAAATCATTGCCTAACTTAGATAATAGCGGTTTCGGACTTATTGAAATTAGCCATAGAAGCCAAACATTTCAGAATATTGTAGATAGTTCAATGGAAAAATTAAGAAGAATACTATCAATACCTGAAGATTATACTGTACTTTATCTTCAAGGAGGAGCATCATTACAATTCTATATGTCTGCCTTAAATTTACTTAGAGAAAACGAAAAAGTAGATTTTCTAGTAACTGGAGTATGGTCACAAAAATCAATGAAGGAAGCAAATAGAATAGGAGATGCTTCAGCAAGATGGGATGATGCTGAAAATGGATTTATATCAATTCCTAAAAATGGGGACTATTCGGTCAGAAAAGATTGTTTGTATTTACATTACACCTCCAATAATACATTATTCGGTACACAATTTCACCATCTGCCCGATAGTAACGGGAAACCTAGGGTATTAGACGCTAGTTCAGATATTATGGGAGTCCCATTAGATGTAAGCGCTCATGACTTAATCTATGCAGGTGCACAGAAAAATCTAGGTCCGAGCGGCGTAACTGTAGTAATTCTATCTCCTTGGGCTATGCAAAGAATACCAAATGACCTACCGACAATGCTGGACTATTCCGTCCATTCATCTAAAGGATCCTTGTTCAATACACCAAACACATTTGGAATATTCGTTTTAGATAAAGTATTCTCATGGGTAGAAAATAATGGAGGGTTAGAGGGGGCTATTGCTAGAAATAGGGCAAAATCTGACTTGCTCTATAAAGAATTAGACAGGAGTGATTTTTGGTCACCACATGCTAACAAAGATAGCCGCTCGGTCATGAATGTAACTTGGAGACTTCCTAACACAGAATTGGAAGAAAAATTCCTGAAAGAATCGCTTGATGCAGGTCTAGGAGGCCTGAAAGGGCATAGAAGTGTGGGTGGAATAAGAGCCAGTTTATACAACGGATGTCCGATTGAAAGTGTCGAAGCCCTAGTTTCCTTCATGAAAGATTTTGAAGAATCTAATAATAGGTGATTTCTTGAAGAATGATGAAATTATTAGACTAATTGATTTCACTCTATTAAAGCGAGAAAAAACAAACGAAGAACTGATGAAATTTTTATTCAAAGCGAAGGAATATCAGCCCCAAGCAGTATGCATATTTCCTGAAGATATTCGCTATGCAAAAGAAATCTTAGGTTCTAGTATACAAATTGCTGCAGTTGTCGGAGGATTCCCTAAAGGAAGTAGTAATTGTGAAGAAATTTACGAAGAAATTAGAACAGCTATTGAATTGGGCGCGGATGAAATAGACATAGTTTTAGAACCTCGTGAAGATGATAATTATCCAAATGAAATCGAATTGGAGAAATTAGTAACAATGAGAGAAGCTTCCGAAGGTAAAATCTTGAAAGTCATCATTGAAACCCCTTTACTTACTGAACGAAAAATTAGAGCAATAACAAGAATGTCTTTGGCAGTAGGAGTAGATTTTGTAAAAACATGTACGGGGAAAAGAGGTGAATGTAAAGAAAGAGATGTTGATATCTTATCTTACGAATTAATGAGGCATGAGTTGACATTTAAGGAATGTTTGGGAATGAAAATTTCGGGCGGAATAAGCGAAAAAAAGAAATTAATGAAATTTATTGAACTCATTAGAACGAATGACTCAAAGATTATTGATAAGAAAAGATTGAGGGTCGGTTCTTCCTCGTTAATAGGAAATCTTGTTACAATCGAATAATGTTAGAAATTACTACTGTTCATGCTAAATAGGGATGGCATTGCGGCTCGGATAGAAGGTAGAAGTTGTGGTATCATTTTCAGACTTGGGAATAGGTCCCGCTATCGTTAAAGAATTGAATAAACAAGGCATTTCTGAACCATTCGAAGTTCAGAAAGAGAGTATTCCAGATTCCCTACTTGGTAGAGACGTTTGTTGCAGAGCACCCACTGGTTCTGGTAAGACATTAGCTTTTGGACTTCCATTAATTGCCAGAACAAGAAGAGCTAATCCAAAAAGGCCTACTGGACTAATTCTAACGCCCACTAGAGAATTAGCAGAACAAATAAATTCAGTATTGAAACCTATCGCATTAGCCGTAGATAGAGATGTTGTCTCAATATACGGCGGAGTATCCTACAAAAAGCAATACAACGCTTTGAATAAAGGGGTCGACATATTAGTAGCATGTCCAGGAAGATTGATTGATCTTTTAGATAGACGTGCTTTGAAGTTAGATGATGTTGAAACTGTAGTTTTGGATGAAGCTGACAGAATGGCAGATATGGGATTCATGGATCCTGTGTGCGAAATTTTGGATAAATGTTCTAAAAATAGACAAACAATTCTATTTAGCGCAACATTAGATGATGAGGTTGCAGAGATAGTAAAGAATTATCAGAAAAATCCGGTTACGGTTGAAGTTGGACCAAAAGAAGTAAGCATTGAGAATATGCAACATCTATTCTGGACAATGAAGCCGCACCAAAAATTAAGAGTCACGTCTGAGATACTCACAAAATGTGGGAAAACTATGATTTTCTGTAAAACAAGAAGAGGAGTTGATAGATTGGGAGATGAAATGTATGATGCTGAAATAAATGTTTCAACATTGCATGGAGGACTGAATCAAAGACAGAGGGACAGAGCTCTGAGAAGATTCACTAAAGGTGGTTCAATTGCATTAGTTGCAACTGATGTCGCTGCTAGAGGAATTGATATTCAAGGAGTAAATTGCGTTATTCATTACGACCCTCCCGAAAACGGGAAAGCATACAAACATCGTAGTGGAAGAACTGCCAGAGCCGGAGCAGAGGGGGTAGTTATTTCATATGTACAAAGATCACAACAAAGAACATATAACAAAATACAAAATGAAGTTGGTATCAAAAGAAAATTTCAACCACCAAATGTAGAAAATCTTACTGAATATCCTATGGAATATGTGGAAGAGGTATTCGAAGAAGAAGTAAGAAAACCTCCTTCAAATAATAAAAAACGTAGAAGGAATAGGAGACAAAGGGGGCCTCCACAGAAATCAAGAAGCTCTTCAGAGAGACAAAGAAAAAGGTCTCATAAATCTAAGCGTAGCAATAATAAGGATTCAAAAGATGAGAAAAAATTTAATCCTAACCATAAGAAAAACAGAAGGAATAATAGAAGAAGAAAACCGAAAAAGGGAAATAATAACGACAAATGAATTATTATTTTACTGTAAAACAGAAACTCATTACATAAAAATGATTAAAACCCCTACTAATCCGCCGCTGGAATCATGAGCATGTGGATTAGAGCAATGACAGACTTAGGACCTACCAGAATTCGTGTACAATCAATCTGTGCATATCAATATATCAAAGAAGAGTCAGGAGAAGGTGAAGTACTCTTAATTTATACAGCAGATAATACATTATTTGAGATTCATGAGAATGTATCTGAGGTTCTAGAAACTCTAGATAATAATTTTGAGAATGATTTCATAAATTGATTTCTCAAGACCATGGATCTATAGCTACAATATGTTCAATTTTGATTGAGTTTGAATTCTCATTATCTGCTTTTTCGGAAGCAGATTTCAAGATTCTTCTCATCCACCCGAGCATCATAAGTTTCTCATATTTCTCAAATGATTGTTTGATTGAAGGCAAGTCTCCCTGTCGAATATTCTTTTGGAGATTGTATTCTAAGTCAGATGCATAATCATAGTAAAGAAGAAGTAATTCTTCTACTGCATCATTATCTAATTTTTTACCAGATAATTGTTTCATGATATTCTTAATGTTCATCGAAGATAATGTTTCCATTTTTTGAACATTAAGAGAACTTGTCTCATCTTTACTTTCGTTTAATGGGGTTTCATCTTTTTTGCTATTATGAGATGATATAGTCGTTGAATTCATGTGTCTAATCTTTATTGTACCTACATTTTCATTGTTAGCCTCTTCTGCGGCAGAAAGAAGATACTTTTTCAGATAGTTTTCGAGTATCTCATTTGCATTAACCACTGCTGCAGAACTTACAGATTCTACATTTTCTATCTCTTCTATCATCAGACCTCTGGTTCGACTAAATCCAAGTCTAGTCCTGTTCGGGTCAGACAAAGTTTTCTTACCAGGTTCATTTAGCAAAGTTTCTTCTTCCATCTGCTTAGTAATTTCTTTGAGTCTAAGGTGTAAAATCTCAACTAATTTTTCTTTTACCTCGCCGCTTATACGATGATCTATACCTAGACCTTTAGCGACTTCTGAAACATGACTGGGGGCCCATGGTTTAGCCATAATTCATTTGAGTGTAGTAAAGGACTTGAATTATCAGTATAGAAGATTACGAATTTTGCATGAAAATTGTAATTATTAGAATCTATAATACGCCGGTATGAAAAACTATCATGCTCTAGGATAGTTGATGAGCGCAAGTTTGGACTTTAGCGTTCTCAATAAACAAGACACCTGGAAAGCTTTCTTAATTGGCATTGTACTATTTTGTATAATTGGTTTTGCATCTTTATCACTTTTCGGTTTATCATCATCAATATATGGTGTTTCAGATGAAATTGACACAGTTCCTGATTTTGTTGCGCCTACTATGAATAGGACTGGAATAGATGATTCTCACAATATTGAAAATGGCACTCTACAACTATCCAATCTAAGAGGAAATGTAGTAATCTTAGATTTCATGGCAGTTGATTGTGCTAATTGCCACTATGTTCAGGAACACATAGAACAAAATATCGATGATTGGAGAGGACTTGAGGGCGAATATCCCGTAATTGTTGTTTCAGTAGCAACTTGGTATAGTTTGGAAACATTCGAACAAATTAATTCAACTTTTGGCGATTCAGATTCGGATAAATTCATGAATTGGGTCGTAGTAAATGGTGGATCTGAAACAGTGATTCTAGAAAATGGGACAAGGGGCGATCTTGTAGAATATTACTCTGCTCAACTAATACCATTGGCTCTCGTAATTGATCATGAAGGATATGTAGTAGCAAAAGAAAATACTGGAACGCCTTTGGATAGATGGAAATCTTTCGATAATGCTATTGAGAAAGCAAATGATGGAGACGCATCAGATTTAAGATTTGGAATCGAGAAAACAGATAGATCAACTTATGGAGTATTCATAATAGGTTTATTTCTAGGATTCTTAGTCTACTTTAGTCCATGTGCTTTCCCGGTTTTACCTTCATACATTACTTACACTCTAAGTTTAGGGATGAGAGAAGAGGAACTCAAAAATAAAGGGAAGATTGTTGGCAATATGCCCGGACCATTAGCAATTGGTGGATATGCTGCCTTAGGGCAATTAACATTCTTTGCAGTAGTTGGAATAATCATTTTTGGTCTATCTGAAATCTTCAATTTATCTGGTTATCTACATAAAATTGCTATTGCTATCGCCGTCCTATTAATTATTTTAGGCGCACTGATGCTTCTTGGTTGGACATCACATTTACTTTCAAAAGTACAGAACATTATTGATAAGTATCAAACAAATGAAGATAGCGATGAAGTATTCACGCCTAGAAGAAATATGTACCTCTGGGGGATAGGTTACTCTGCAGCATCTGTGGATTGTACGGCAGCTGCAGTTTTCCCATTCATTGGTTGGTTAGCAGTAGTAGGAAGAACTGAGTTCATCTTCGGACTTATTGGTTTAATGATCTCAGTAAGTTTCCTAATGATTGCAGTTACTGCTCTAGTCAGTTTCGGACGTCAAGCGATGATTGGATATCTAAGAAGCTCTACAGGATTGATTAAAGCAATTGGTTCATGGATGATGATGTTTGCAGGAATTGGATTATTTATCTACCTAACAGAACCAGAAATGGTTTCAACAATAGTTTTCTAGAAATTACTGGAAGATAATTTTTTGTTTTCTTTTTTTATCTCTGCGTGTTAGTAAGAGAATACCAATAAAAATACCAATAATACCTGAACAACAAACAGGTAGTGAACATAAAGTGGTGAAAATAATACTTGCATCTGCAAGATCATTTACAATAATTATTTCATTATTTGATTCTACCTGTAAATTTTTTGATACATCTGGATTAAGATAACCAATGTATCTCCAATCCCCATCTACATAACTAAAATCACAATCCTCAAAGAAATATTCCCATTCATCATCATGGATACTAACTGTAGTTTCAGAACAACTGTAAGTATCACTGACATAAACCGAATATGTGTCATGATATCGGACGAATACCTCGCCGCTATCTCCTCTGAATATTGATTCATCAGATAGGTCCCTATCTAAAATCAAACTTCCAGCTATAAAAATGATAAATGAGAGAATAATCAAGAAAGTAGAAACTGCAATCGTTAGGATTGCTCCCTTCTTCATGATACTTGTTTCAAGACTTTACTTAGTAAGTTATCCTGTAGATGATAGATTTACAGTTGAACTTCTACGGAATCTCTATGAGTTTGTATATTCATTAAAATTTCAGCCATATTAATCGAATAAGCACATATTCTTCTGAGAGATTCGGATACTCGATCTAAGAATAAAGCATCTTTAATAGCAATATCGCTAGCTCTTAGTTCTTCTTCGTATTGAATAAGTTCTTTTTGAGCTAAGATTAAATTTGATTTTGCAATATGTACTTCAGAAATATCTCTCTTTTTGATATTAGAAACTAATAATTTCATTGATTGTTGCCAAATTGGAATTAAGGAAACAGGCATTGATGACAAACTCAAAGACTCGGGGATTGCATGATTTTGGGCTAGGTCGCATAATGCATAACTATGATCGCCCATTCTTTCCAATGTCCTAACCAACTTACATAATTCGGACGCTTCCCATCTTGAAGTTCCGAGAGAATCTTCTATGCTAGCCGATTCAAGAATTTGACCTACTTGCCTCTCAAGTAACAGCCTTAATGCATCTACTTCATTCTCTCTGTCGCTAGAGTCATCCAGAATTTCTAGATTATCACCGGTAAGTACCTCTGAAAAGTCTCTTACTTGTTTCGATATAAGTAAATACATCCGGTTAATACTGGAATGTAATGGCATTTCTGAAGGATTTAGTAAACTAATCATTTCGAGCATATTGCCTTGATCATTAGAAATCTCAAGGCCACGAGTAGAACGAACAAAATCACGAAAAACTTTGCTTTGAATACGGGAAAATTCATTATTTGAGGATATTTTGATTTTATCAGCACCAGATAAATATGCAGCAATGAGATGATCAAAAATCATATGATCAGGTATAATCTCACAATCAATCTTTACTTCCCTTTTTCTAAGTAAGTTTGAGGTGTCGGCAATTACTCTAAGGGCTCCTGAGGGTCTCCATTCAATCCTAATCTCATCTTTAGCTTCTAAACCATGCTCTATAATCCATTTTTTAGGAAGACTAACGGTATATGTTGAACCTCCAGTTAGTTGAATTTTCCTAACTTCAGAACTCGTGTCTGTCTTTGAATCCATAATATGACGACTCAATAGCACTATATATAATTATAGATAGTACGCAGTAATGCTTTTTTATTACTAACTATATAGATTATATAATCTAAAAGTGATAAACTAAGTATTAGTCGGGAATGACATGGAACCGATTATGACCGTCGTCCTTATGCTAGCAATTGTTGTTTGTGCCTACATGGCATGGAACATAGGTGCCAATGATGTTGCTAATGCAATGGGGACATCTGTAGGTTCCAGAGCCTTAACATTGAGACAAGCAGTAATTATTGCTGCTGTGTTCGAATTCTGTGGAGCTTTCTTTGCAGGTGATGCAGTTACAGATACTGTTAGAAAGGGTATTCTAAATATCGATCTCGCAGATGAAACCCTAGTTACAGACGCATTTGCAAATGATTTGATGTTCGGATTCATCGCAGCAATGATGGCAGCTGCAGTTTGGCTAACAATAGCCACTCGTTTTGGATTACCTGTTTCAACAACTCATTCTATTATTGGCGGTATAGTTGGTGTAGGATTGGTTCTAGAGGTGCAACATAATGCTTCACTAATAGATTGGGAAGTTGTGAGAAAAGTAGTCATGTCGTGGGTAGCAAGCCCACTAATGGGTGGTATTCTTGCATTCATAACATTCTTTATTGTCCGTGCGAGTATTCTTGAAGCAGATGACCCAATTGCGAGATCTAGATGGTTAGCGCCGATTCTTGCCTTGCCTACATTCTTCACATTAGGTTTAGCATTACAATTTAAGGCACTGAAAGGATTCATCTCAAGAATAGAAGGCAAAGAAATATTGGGACGAAGATGGGTTACCGATAAGAACGACTGGTTGCCAGTGAAAGAGAATGGAGTTTTCGATCCATTCGCAGAAAATGCTTGGTTCCCTATAAATTCTCTAATTGTAGCATTTGTCATCGGCTGTATTGCATCTATGATACTTTGGTATGTTCTGAGAGACTATGATTTCAAGAAGCAAGGAGAAGGCTTCCAAGGTGTAGAGAAAATTTTCGTTTGGTTACAGATAATCACTGCAGCATATGTTGCATTCGCTCATGGAGCTAATGACAGATCTAATGCAATCGGACCAATGGCTGCAGTTTACGACATCCTATCTAGCGGTGGAGATTTGGCAGCTAAGGTAGATGTTCCACTTTGGTTGGTACTACTAGGTTCCGTAGGTATTGCTGTCGGTGTAGTAACATGGGGATGGAGAGTAATGGAAACAATTGGTACTAAAATTACCGATATCACACCAACAAGAGGGTTTGCTGCCGAGTTTGGAGCGGCGACTACAATCCTGATTTTCTCAATGCCATTCCTGGCAGTGCCTGTATCAACTACTCACACACTGGTTGGGTCGGTAGTAGGAGTCGGTTTGGCTGGAGGAGCAAAGAATGTGGATTTCAAAGTGTTTGGTAAGATTGCAGCATCATGGGTAGCAAGCCTCCCTGCAGCAGGTTTTGGTTCAGTAACACTCTATGTTGCCATGGGCTCAGATCCATTGAAATTAATTGTAGTACTTCCTATCTCATTCTTAATGGTAGGATACGTCATGTGGAAAACTAGTGGCGATGAAATATTTGTAGAAGATGCATTAGCAGATGCTGGTGCAGACGGTGG
>CAXFIU010000016.1:0-29572 GCA_964003245.1 uncultured Candidatus Poseidoniales archaeon | reverse complement strand
AGCCTAGGAATCTACGATGACTTCAGCTGCAGAATACGACTCTATGTCTTCTCATAGAAGAAAACTTCTCTCTCTCTTTGAACACTTGGCTAATGAGCCTTTACTACAATCCACTGGTCAGGAAGTTCTGAATCAGTTGAAGAACCACGAACATCGCTATCCTCCTAAAAGAGGTGTATCACACTTCAATTCAGAACACTTACTGATGGGCTAATGGCAACACTCAACCTTACTGACCAGCAAGAAAAAACCATTCTTTCTGTCTTAGATTCGGCAGAGAAATGGATTGATTATTACTACAGTAGGGTTGAGCCTTTTATGTGGAGCTGTAAGTACAGACCTGAAAAAGAAGGATGTGAACTTGGCGACGATTACCCAGAAGAATTAAGACAACAGCAAAGATGTATAACAGAATTACATAAACAACTAAAGAAATGATTCTTGTTTACATCATCGTTGGACTACTCTTCTTTCTTCTTGGATGGGGAATGTATTTAACTATAGGACCAGGTAAAGAAGAATTAAGAGATCCTATTTCAGAACACTCAAAAATGCACGAGCTGGGGATAGCTCATGGTCATAGCAATTTAAAAAAGAACTAATCCTTTTTAGTTTTTAGTTTAGTAATCCAACCTTTAACGGTATCAATAGCCTTAGTCACATAAGGTTGTAGGAAAGCTATTAGCTTTTTAACATCTTCGACAAACGCATTCCACTCCTTAACAAAGAGTGACCATCTTGCCTTGATATCAGCAATGTACTCTTCACGAGTAATCAGTTTATGTTCAGGTTCAGTTGTCATTGTTAAGAAGCGAGTTTAATTGTGAATCTATCCTTATGCCATTGCTCCATTCTGTCTTGTTGCTTAATCAGCTCCAAGCAATGAGAACATTGGCAAGGCGGATTCTTAGGATGATTGCTCTTCGTTGTATTCACGAATAGCTTCCTTGATAGTGTTCTTGAAATTGTTAGACCACCAGTTCTTTCTCTTACTAGTGAAGTGATTATCTAATTTACACTTCAAATAGTAAATACCGACTAGCCAAACAGTAAAGAAAAAGCCATCAACATAGCTCATACTATTCCAGGCTTGAACTGCTCCGTCCATTAGAGGTATGCCTTCGAGATGTTAGTAGCAAAGCCTATCAAAGTAACCCCAGCTGCCAATACTGCTGCGGCTCCGATGACCCACTTCTCTACAACCTTTAATCTCTCACGTAACTCCTCTTGCTTCTCTTCTAATCTTTCGATTTTTAAATCATGAACAACTAAGCGCGTCTCCTGAGACGCATCTAGAGTTAACGGTTCAGTCATGTCTTAGGTTGTGACTTATCGATTACTTTAACTCCATCTGTTGGTAAAATCTTTAATCCGTTCTCAACTCGAATTGTTTGAACGTTACCTGCGTTGAGAAGCATCTTTTCAATGTCACTCTTAGTCATAGGCTTATCATCTCCATTAGCTTTATAAGTTCCATCACCTCTCTTTTTAGCTGTATCCAAGCCGAAGGAAGCTAGAGCTCCGGTAAAAATACTGGCGACGAAAGTTATATCGCGAGGTTCTTGCTTACCTAGTCCTGGGATAGTCAAGTAGTTCAAAGAAATGATGAATCCGGCCCATACGACTACCCCAAGTCTGACAAATGTACCCAATATGGCTACTTGTTCCTCTTGATCGTCTATTGCTTCACGCAATTTACCGAGAGGACCTTTAGGCTTTTTAGCCTTGTCATCTTTAGTAGCAGTGCCTGTTGTTGGTGCTTCTGTCATAACAACTAAATCGTCAACTCTACTGTAGAGAATTTTTGTGGTGTCCTTTATCAACCGTGCAAAAATATGAAATTGCTCGGGCCGGGGTTTCTTAAATTCAGCCCACCCAATATGAAATTTAAAAAGACTCTTCAACAGCAAGGTCTTTATGTTATTAATTTCAGTCTTCCAGCTGGTAAAAGCTGTCCTGGTGCTGATAAGTGCTGGGCAATGGCTGTCGTTGATTCAGACGGCAAGGTCAAGCTTGTCAAAGGAGACAAAAACGAATACATCTGCTACGCAGGTAAAGGCGAGGTGGTCTATGCCAACACTCGTAAAGCTCGTGCTCACAACAAAGCAATCATCGACGGACTCACTACCCATGAGATAGTCGACCTGATGCTTCTCTCCCTTGAGTGCAATTACAAAAGCCTGCTCAAGAAAGCCAATCTATTTAGATGGCATGTCTCGGGAGATTTCTACCTCCCTAAATACAGAGATGCAGTTTTTATTCTTGCTAAAGAATTATCCAACTTGATCCACTACGCCTATACGAAAAATCTTCCTCTCTTTAAAGATGTCAAATTACCTGACAATTTCAGGCTCAACGCTAGTTGGGGTGGTCGCTTTGACTATATGATTAACTCCACAGATTTTCCACGCTCTGCTCGAGTCGTCAAAGACCAAGCAGAAGCAGACAAATTAGGTTTACCAGTTGATGTGAATGACTCACTCGCCTTCGGTGAACAAGATCTTAACTTTGCCCTTATTGATCATTAAAACAATGAAACCAGTCAAACTCGATTTAGAAAGCAAGCAAACAGTTCACCTTATGACTTTGATTAGGAATTATGCTTTCCTACCTGATCACATAATTCACCCAGAGTTTGTTCAATCTCTGGAAGAAATCATGGATCAAATTAAAGATTCTCAATTCGCTACTAAGTAATTATGGAAGGTTGCACTAACGATTATTCAGCGAACGTAACCGTCAGCGATTTCCTTGCTGGCGTTGAAAAGTTCGTTTGGGGCAACATCGACCCCTGCCAAGAATATACCCTCTACGAAACGCTAGAGGAACTCACTACTCAATTCAGAAGAGTGTCAGAAGCAGAACAATTTGCTGCTGACTTAGCTATTCAAATTGCGGCTATTCAAACTGCGGAGGGATCATGAATAAACACCATAACCCAACCATTGCTCAACCTTATCTAGATGAACTTGTTAAGACATTAGGATCTGACTGGTCTGATTACAGTTGGAGCAATAATTTATGTGCCTCTGTTGGCTATGAATATGGTTCAAATAAAGTGATTATTATTTTCATTCCAAATAGTTTCACAAATGATTTAATGACGTGCAATGTGAATCAATTTCATATTCAATTAGATAATCCATACACAGGGAAATCCAAGATAATTGCAACCTTAGATACTATTTCTGAAACTATTACTTATGTCACTAAATTTCTTGAAAAGAAAAGAGAAAGTGGTTATCCACAAACAGGGAGGGGCTTCTAATGGATTCAAAAACTAGAGACAAAATCATTCATCGATGTGAAATTTTACAGTACATGGGCGATGACTCCATCTGTTCTAATTACGATCAAATTCCTCCCGATGAATTGATGGAAGATTATGGATGGGTTTTAGAAAAAGCCCACGACGATTTAGACAGGTACAAGATCCAATGCACTTTTACAGATGACTAAATTCACTAAAAAATTCAATCATGCCTTCTGGTTAGGATTTTCAGTCGATACAGACAACGAAGATTTTCCTACAGAACAAGAAATTCTACATGCTTTATCAGCAAGAATGACTGGCATCCTTGACCCCACTCCAAACTGTCCATTTACTAAAGGAATTCTGCTCAATGAGCTGAAGCAAGAATTGGATGGACCTCACGACACTTACGAACATGACCACTGAAACCATTACTAAAAAAATTACTCAAAAACAATTTGAGCAAATCATCGAAAAGATCTGTGACTTGGGATGGGATTATGACCGCATGAGCTCATCAGGTAAACAAGTCTATGACGAAATTCTTACCATCTTGGGGAT
The DNA here is from genome assembly GCA_964003245.1 of uncultured Candidatus Poseidoniales archaeon. GTDB lineage: Archaea > Thermoplasmatota > Poseidoniia > Poseidoniales > Thalassarchaeaceae > MGIIb-O2. Next base: position 25,758 of record CAXFIU010000016.1, on the reverse strand, counting down.
TAAATGCAAATGATTGATCTCACTAATAAACAAAAAGATGAACTAATTTCACAATATTGTGTGTTAGTTATTGATGGTATGGATTTCAAAGTGTTGGAACAATACGCACATGAATATATGACAAATTATGTTGACTCGTTATCAGATATTGAGTTGAAAGAAGAAGTTGATAGACATGACGAAGAGCTATGGGATCAACTAATTGAGAATGTAACCACTCAAAAGGAGGAAAACTAATGCCAACCTTTCACGTCACTCTTTCAGAGAAGACCACCTACACCGTTCATGTTAAGGCTGACAGTATTGAAGATGTTGAAGAAATGCATGAGTCAGAGTTCGAAGATCTCGACCGTGTTGATTCAACCAGCAACTGTCTCGGTATAGATAGTATCGAGGATCCTGACGGAGATGAATCTTACAACTCTGAACACGACGCTGCATCGTACACATGATGAGTAACGATCAAAACCAAGAGAGACTCTCCTACCACTACTACGAGGTAAAGGAAGAGCACCCTGAGTATTCCAAGGAGCAATGTTCCAAGGAAGCTCAAAGCCGCTTCGAAGCTGAAGCTGATTCCCATGACTGACAAGTATCCCGTACTTCTTACTGCTGACCAAATATCCACATCACTCTACGTAATGGAAGGATACATGCAAGGCAATGACGATGAAGAACTCGTTAAAGAAATAGACGAGATCTTTGAAGTTCTCGAGAAAGTTTCAGACACTATTCCCTTAGAAGAACTACATGACTGAAATGAACGAACTTAAAACGTGGAGATTGACTGCTTCCAAGACAATCTCTTATACCACGACAGTCGAAGCTTTCGACCGCATCGAAGCTGAATCCATGTCTAGATCAGCAGGTCTGGACTGGCAAATGACTCAAGACGATGAACTTGAGATGGAAGAAAACACTGGCTACAACATTCACACTATCGAGGAGACCGACGATCATGTCGACTAAATTCACCCACCAAAAAACTCCCACAACAGAAGAGTTTGATGAATTCATAAACAATTCCCCTGTTGAAATCCTAGAAAAAGAAGAAACAGAACAGATTTATAACACTGGTGGAAAAATGTATCGCAAGATTAATTATGCTTTTAAAGTTCCATTTGACAAAGTTGAATATGAAGAATGGTGCATGCAAAAATGTTTAATAGATCTACTGAGAAATTACTGCGACAATCAAAGAATTCAATTTGGTGATGCAGGAGACATCCTCGCTAATCCGAAAGACAACTTTGATCAAGAAAAAATACTAACTGGCGAACAGAAGTCAGTTCTATTAAATTACGGCAAGCTATGGGACAAGTTGCTTGACTCTTAAACTACTGGATGCTTTTGCTGGTATAGGAGGATTCTCGTACGCCGCAGAGAAGTTAGTCGGTGGATATAAGACAAAACGTTTTATTGAAATCGACCCCTATTGCCAGTCAGTTCTCAAGAAGAACTTCCCTAAAGTACCAATCCACAATGACATCACTACATTCCACGCCGAACGAGGCGAATACGACGTTCTCACAGCCGGATTTCCTTGCCAGGATTTATCCGTTGCGGGCCAACAACGAGGAATTGGAGAAGGAACTCGCAGCGGTCTTTTCTACGAAGTCATGCGTTTGGTTGGGGAGATTCGACCTAAGTTCGTCTTACTTGAAAACGTTAGAAATCTCCTCTCTCACCAAGACGGGCAAACGTTCCAAGAAGTCCTCTTTCAAATTGCCAAGCATGGGTACAATGCTGAATGGTCAATTGTTAGCGGTCGAGATTTGGGAGCCTGTCACGAAAGAAAACGCATATGGATCATTGCCTACCCCAAACACGATGGACTCTCTTCCTCAGAGGAGTGTCGAATCAATGAGGAAGCAAGTAACCAAGACAAGACCAGGGAGAACCAAACTTGCCAATCTCAGAGAAGCAGTCAATCCAGAAGCGGTGAAACTGTTCGACGAGCTTCGGAATCCAAAACTACCGACACCAAGAGCACAGGAACCGGGGAGTACCAACCACGGTTACGGGGACAATTTAAAGGAGGGAGTCTTCAAGGAATTGGGGATTCCGACCAAGAAATACCCCAGCCTTCCTACTCCGACAGCTCGGGATCACAAGGATTGCGGACCAAACATGAACTACCAGAAAGCCCACGAGAAGAGGAGACTTCCAGGATCTGTAGTAGTTCTGGGCAATCAATTGCCGACACCATGCGCCAGAGATTACAAGGGGAGGACAGGCCAAGGTTTCCAGGATCGCTCAGGTGGCCGACCCCGCCAGCTTCCAGACGCCTTGACCCGTTCTGGAGAGAGTACGTATCTCAACCCACACTTTGTAGAGGAGATGATGGGCTATCCAATCGGATATCTCGTCTAAAGGCCCTTGGGAATTCCATAATTCCTCAGTGCGCTGCCGTCCCTCTTCAACGAATCAAACACCTATCTAAACAAACTCATCATGCAAACAACAAAAAACAAGAACGACGTTGAAGCTTTCTTAGAAGGTCAACGTCGAGCCCAAGAAGACTCAGTATGGAAAACATCTACTGGCGTCAAAGAAACAATGGCTAAGCTAGACAAACTTCAAAAGAAAATAGCAGCTAGTAAGAAAGAAGAGAAGTTCCATAAACTTACCTTTCGTTCTAATAGGACGACCAGACGATTAGCAAGAGAAACACTCGTACATAAAAAGTTTAAAATTCCTTTTCAAGATGCTTACAGCTCTGAAAAAAGTTTCTGGCTTGTTAAAGACGAAGGTATTTATATCATGAGTGCTTTTAAGAGAGATTCTTCTCTCGTCTCTTATGCCGTTACCTACAAACCTACAAAAGGTAATCGAGACGTCCTTTGGGAAAGAACACACAGAATTAGCGGTGATGATTTCGCAGAATCAATACCTTTAACAAAAGAACAACTGAACAGAATCGTAGATGGAGGTGACTTAGTTGTATATATAAATGAAACCGCATTAAGGATAGAAGCATGAACAACAAATATCAAGAACTAACCGAAGTTCAAAAGAAAGGTATTGATCAAATGATTGATACGGTTGCTAAATGGAAAGGAATGGATAAACACCTTGGCAAAGGCAATTCTAGATTTAATGCTGAGAGTGAAATTATAGATAGTTTCCGTAAATTCTTAGATGAATGGACAAAAGAAGTATGCGAGGAAATCATTTGATCAATACTTTCTTACTAGTCCTTCTTGTTATTGCTGCTTATTCGAATTTATTTCTTACTCTCAAAAAGAAAAGGAGGGACTAAGCCCTCCTACTTCTTATTTAACTAATTGTTAAGCTGCGATTCTTTCGCAAGCAATCTTGGCTTGGTTGTACTTCACTCCGCGATAAGTCAAAACTGTTGTCTTCTTAGCGGATTTGGTAGTAGAGCAAGTCATGGATAACCTCCAATCAGCAACACCCCCGTCGTATGGTGTTGATGGTTGCGACCTTGCGGTCCGACGCTTTCTCCTTTATTGTAACAATCGCTACTGTATCATCATGAACATTTCCTCAAAGTCCAATCATTTCAATAGTGTCACCCTTACATGGAGAGGGTGTAATTACTATAAGATCACAGACGAAAAGACTCTGAACGATTTAAAATACACACGAGTCGTGCGTCAACCTGCTAGATGATGAGTCCCTTAGATTCAACCAAGAAACTCCAAGACGGGTCTGATCCCGTCGAGGAGTATTTTGATTGTGTTGTTGAATGTCCTCCACAAGATAAAGACTGTGAAGAGCAATGCGTTGTCGAACTGAAAAAAGCTGATGATCCTCAGTTAGATGTCTGCTCATTTTGATATTCTTGGCTTTAAATCCAAAAAATAAGGAATACTCTGACCGGAACGTACGTAATTAATCCAACCAGTAATAATATATTTTTCTGAATTTTCAGTAATCTGACCAGCATGTAAATGTGTCCAGTCGACAGGCCATATAAGAGTTAAACCTTTCTTCGCTGGCGTCGTAATACCTTGATGAAAGAATTTAGTACCTCCGTTCGGCACATCGTTCAAGTAAGTCATAAAGACCAAAGCCCTATCTACAGTCTCTGGTATTGGCACGGTTCTTTCTGTATGCCAACAAAAAAATCCTTCCCCAGGATCATATTTCTGTATATTCATAGTTGTCCCAACCGCCCACGGGAAATTGCCATATCCTGTTTTCCTGCGTTCTTCACTATCTGGCATACAACCTGGAGGGACAAAACCTAGATTACCTTCATCAAAGGCATAAGGAAATTTTTCTTTGTATTTTTGTATAACAGAAGCTAAACCTTTATCTAGATAATTACGTACAGCAGGATGCTTATTGAAAGCACCGAACGATAAATCTGTTGAGTGCTTTCCTGCTCTCCGATGCAATTCATCCTTTGTTATTCTGCCTCGCTTGTGAAGTAATTTTAAATTTTCCAATACATTGTTTTTCTTTGGGCTGCCCAAAATCTTTAACTTTTCTGCTCTACTATTAAATTCTTCCTTTGTTATTTCACCGCTCTTACAAAGTAATTCTATTTTTTCCAATGCCTTCTCATCTTCTTGGCTGTCTCCAACCGTTCGTCCTTTGAACTTAGCTATTGTATCTGTCGGGAGGGGACTATAGTGCTCGCCGAGTTCAGTTTCTTCAAACCAATTGATTAAATCATCACACATTTTTTCATCTATTTCAAAACCGTATATAAAGCCATTCTCGTATTCATTCTTCACTTCCATATACACATTAGTCTCTGGACTGTAGTGTACTATTTTTTGGCTGCTGCTGCTGCTTTAGAAGGAGAAATAAGCTGAATCTCGTTATTCAATTCAGAAATAGCTGCATCAATTTCGTTCCTTTGTTTTTCTAATATTTTTAAATCATGCTGTTTCCTTTGCAATTTTAAATCTTTTAATTCAGAATCAGAAACAACAATGACTCCTTGAAAAGGAGGAAAAAAGAACTGATCATACATAGAAAACATAAGAACCTCTCATTACTATTATTAGTCTGACAAATATTTTATTGTCGAGTTCCTTCAGAACTGCGGCTATCACTACCTTTTTATTCAAAACTTGTAAGTCTTTAGGGAATATATGTATTGTGTTTTATTGCTAACATTAAGTTTGAGTAATATCTCAAGCCCCAACCGAGACCACGGGCTAAAGTCTCTCATCATACAAGTTCACAAATCGTACTTTTACTTAAATGACTTCTTCTTCTTTAAATAGAAGCGGCAGTGTATTGAAAGGATGGGACGAGTTCTGTGAGTGGACAACATCCACCAACAACCGTATTTATGTCGGTTGGTTCGGTGTATTGATGATTCCTTGTCTACTTGCCGCAGCAACTTGTTTCATCATCGCTTTCATAGCTGCTCCTCCCGTAGATATTGACGGGATCCGTGAGCCAGTAGCAGGCTCATTTCTTTATGGAAACAACATCATCTCAGGAGCCGTCGTACCGAGCTCAAACGCAATCGGTCTTCACTTCTACCCAATCTGGGAAGCTGCAACCGTCGATGAATGGCTCTATAACGGAGGACCATATCAACTCGTTGTGTTCCACTTTCTCATCGGTATCTCAGCTTACATGGGACGCCAATGGGAACTTAGTTATCGACTAGGAATGAGGCCTTGGATCTGTGTTGCTTACTCAGCGCCGGTATCCGCAGCTTTTGCTGTATTCCTCGTCTATCCTTTCGGACAGGGATCATTCAGTGACGGTATGCCTCTCGGCATTTCAGGCACGTTCAACTTTATGTTTGTCTTCCAGGCGGAACATAATATCCTCATGCATCCATTCCACATGGCAGGTGTGGCGGGTATGTTTGGTGGTGCTTTGTTTAGTGCTATGCATGGTTCACTGGTTACCTCCTCTCTTATTAGAGAGACCACAGGATTAGACTCTCAGAACTATGGCTACAAATTCGGACAAGAGGAAGAGACGTACAACATCGTCGCCGCACATGGTTACTTCGGACGTCTTATCTTCCAATACGCCTCGTTTAACAACTCTCGTAGTCTTCACTTTTTTCTTGCTTCTTGGCCTGTTATTTGTGTTTGGCTCACCTCAATGGGTATATGCACAATGGCCTTCAACCTCAACGGATTTAATTTTAATCAATCTGTTGTAGATGCTTCAGGCAAGGTTGTTCCAACCTGGGGTGACGTTCTTAATAGAGCAAACCTTGGAATGGAAGTGATGCACGAGCGTAATGCTCATAACTTCCCACTTGATTTAGCTTCTACTGCTGCTACTGATGTAGCCTTAGTTGCTCCTTCTGTTGGATAATGATATGATTCACTCGAGGCCGCATGACCTCATAGAGTGAACAGGTGAGTAAAGAATCCTCGTTGTGATAACAACGGGGGTTTTTTATTGGAAACCTGTGCAAAACATTGCTATATTCGTAATATTAAACAAGAAGATAATGGATCTCAGAAAGAAAAGAACAGTACAAGAACTAGATCATGGCATTAAAGTATACCAAAACTTCTGTAGAGATTCTGATTTTTACCATTTCAGCCAATTAATCCAACAATTACCTTGGACAATAGATAATATATATAATTCTGCAGTTCCTGAAGAATTTCAAGACCCAGATTACCAACCTCATAAAGATATTGAAATAGACCCTAAATACAACACTCAAATGAGTTATTTTTTATTACATCCAGATCAAGCAAAATTTCCTACAAAAGGATTCGAACATGAAATGTTTGGTTTTATTGTGGATGCCATAAGGAATATATTCGATGTTTATGCGTGGGCTAAGATTAAAGCCAACACCACGTTTTGCACAAACAAGATAATAGAACACGGCTTTCACGTGGACAGAATGCCTTTAACATCTTTAAGCCAAAATCAAACTACAGCGATCCTGCATCTAGACGACTCTAATGGATACACAAACTTTTATAAAGACAATATTATAATCCCTTCTAAATCAAACCAATTAATAACTTTCCCTTCCAATTTATATCACAGAGGTACAACCTGCACTGATCAAGATAAACGCCAAGTTCTCAATTTGAATTTCTTCGGAACTCCATGTTAAAAAACCTCTTTCCTTCTTATATTTTTAATAGCAATGCTACAACACTCAATAATTTTAAAGATATTCAAGAAGAAATTAAACAATATTTAAACACAAAAGATCCTCATTATTTACCTTGGTTTGGTAAAACTCATAAACTATACGAAAAATCTTTCAATATAAATGATGCAAACTTATTAGATCATTGTCCTTTATTGAAGGTTTTTATTGAAGATCAAATTGCTAGATTTTTAGTTGAAATTAAACCGATTGAGCTAGTTAAACAAAACATCGATCAACTGAAAATAAGTTCTTCGTGGGCTACGAAATTCGACAATGGAGATTTTGCACATCAACACCACCATTTACCTGACGAGATTTCAGGTGTCTATTATTATCAAGTTCCTGCAACAGCTCCTTTAGATGCAGAAAATACAAATAGATATGAAGGACATTTATATTTTGTCACCCCCGTTATGGGACATTATATGTCTCCTATGACTGCACCACTGCAGAAAGTTTATGTTACTCCGCAAGAAGGTAAACTTGTTCTTTTTCCTTCTTATTTAGAACATGGAGTCATGCCCTGCGACAACAAAGACAAATCACGTATCAGTATATCTTTCAATGGTTCTATCCATCACAATGCGATGCTTAAAGAAATCAAAAAAAGAGATACAAAATAATGAAAGACTTAATCACAATGTTTTCAATGCCGCCTCTAGGTGTCTTCGAATACGATGGTAATTTACATGACCTGAAAAAATTCGCTCTCACAACAGAATATAGAGGGTCTCCAAACCTACAATCTGTAAATACCTATATATTGAATGAGCCAAAGCTGAAAGATTTAAAACAATTTTGTTTAGACTCTATTCACCAATATTCAAAAGAAGTAGTAGGAATCAATCATCCTATTGAATTACAACAATCATGGCTAAATAAATGTAATTCAAATGTAGAAATCAACAATCATTATCATTCCAATAGTTTTCTGAGCGGAGTATTTTACATAACTTTAGGTTCACCTATTGGTTTTGCATCAGACCTCTCTAAAACAAACTATTCGATAGAAGCGATACCAGATTCTCCTCAACAATTTCTGCCTTCTGTTATTCCATCTTTTAATTTTCCTGCTACTCCAGGAGTATTGTTAATTTTTTCTAGCAATACTAATCATTTTGTTTATCCAAACAATTCAAGCCAACCAAGAATCAGCCTTGCTTTTAATACATATCCCACGTTACCTTATGGAGACAATCAACGACTGACAGTAGTCGGCAAAACAAGCAATGTCTCGTCCGAAAAGTAGCAACAGGAAAACCCCTCCACAAAGATTTACTCTTCCCAACCCCCGTTCAGCATGGGGTAGACATCTATATAGTCTCATTGACGAAGAAGGAAAAAAACTCTGCAAAAAACCATCAAGAAAAAAGCCAGGCATTATATAAATTTAAATTTAGGGAAAGAATGACAACCCTGTCTAGACGAGTTAAGCTGTAATTCCGTCTAGGAAGGTTAGGCGTCCGATCAATTGATGTTAAGCAAATGGAAGAGCGAGAAGCTATTCAAAAAAGAGCCATCATGGTTCATTCATTTACAGCAGAAGTTCTAGACAACAAATGGACTCCGACGATTGGAGCTAAAGAATTAGAGTTGGCAAATACTCGCTTAGCGGAACAACATATTCCTTGGCGCTGGCGTTGGCTTCAAAAAACTAGTAACCTTGCAGGGTCGATCACTCTGCAAAATGCTACAGCTTAAAGCTGCTCTCGTTTCTATTGCAGCAGAATTCACTGGGAAATATTCTCCATTCCAATCTGTCCAGATATCTCCAGCTGGAGTGGATAACGGTGTCTTCGTTGCTTCTACAGATAAAGGTAATATTGCTTGCCTTGCTTATGACCCTGCTGGTCAAGCAGATGAGTCTATTCAAATTATTCCTTCTAAAGAACTCGTAGCAGCCTGTAAGCCAATTAAAACTGCTGAAAGGGAATTACGTATTACAGACAATTCAGCCTTGGTTACGACCTATAGAAAGACCACTAACGAAGCTAAAGAATTATCTATTCAAAGAAGCCAAGTCGATTTTCCTGACCTAGCAAAAGCGATTCGAGATTGTATTAACAGGTGGACAGCATTGCCTGAAATTTCTAAAACAGCTGGTAGATACGATCAACTTTATTTACAAAAAGCGATCAAAGGACTATCTGCTTTTGATTCTTCTATTGTCATATCTGCCTTTGACGGAGGTCCACTAAGGCTTGAAACTGACGACAATAATGTCATTATCCTCGTAATGCCACAAGAAGCTAAACCCATACCTAGACTTCCCGAGTGGATTTGTAAGTACGCTCAAAAAGAATGAGATGCCCTCGATGCAATACTCTTCAATTAAAAGGACAATCATCGGTTATAGAAGCCAGAAGAAAAGAACATGGATATGTAACAAGAAGAACACGCCAATGTTCATGTGGATTCAAATTTAAAACATATGAACGAGCAGAAAATTCAACTAAAAATTATTCCAAGTTATCAGAAAGACAAAAGGAAAAGATCTATAAACACAGGGATTGGTACACCTCCGAAGAACTATCTGACCTATTCGATGTACATGTCAGTACTATCCGAGAAATTAAAAGAATCCAAAGACCTGAAATAAAGTTGCAACACGCTACAGATAGCGTTAAGTTGAGCTGCAACCTTCTATAAATAGTGTGAGCACTGCTACTTTCATAGTTAAACTAGCGTCTGCCCCTCTTCAAGAAGTTGTAAATCAGAAAGAAGTTTTACAAGCATTTGCAGAAACACCCACTCCTGATCCAGTTGTGATTCAAATCACTGCTAACACAGGAACAAGTATTGCTGATCGCCTGAATTCTAAAAAACAAGGAGATCTTGTTATTATTTCTGGTTCTATCAACCTTGACGAGACTGGTAAAAATCTAGTCATGAATCCTCATGTCCTTTGTGACGCTCATCCAGATCAATTTCTGAACGAGATAAACATTGTTGGCAGACTCGGAGGAGAACCTAAGCAAGCCGAAAAATCTTGCAGGAGATCTGTTGCTGAGAATAGATACAGCGGAAAAGATCCTGCTACAGGTAAAGCTAAAGAGAATACCGATTGGTGGTTGGTAAGAGGTTACAAGTTCAACAGAACTAAGCTCGAAAAATCTCCTAAAGGTTCCTTAGTTTCCATATCAGGAACTGTCGTCACTCGTAAAAACAAAGACGACCAACCTTATATAGAAGTCACTATGAGAAAAATGACTTCCCATAAACGAGGCAAAGGAGGAGCTGCTCCAGACCCTGCCGCGAATACCACAGCAGTCGGTTATGATCCTTCAGCCTTTGAAGGAGACTCTGACGATAATGTTGACGACCTACCTTCTAACTGGAATTAATTATGCCTAAATTCGAATTTCCAAAGAACTATAAGTTCTCTTCGGATGATTCTCCGAAACAAAAGAAAGAAGACGATCCTAGATTCTTCTATCCAGGACAATTAGCTGATAAAGAATCAGTCACATTACGTCCTTGTGGTGACTTTAATACAGGTCACATGATTCATGGCTTTAAATATTTTGCCCATGAGACCCCAGGGGATGAAAGCTCTAAGAAAATAGTCAAACACTTCCCTACTTTTCCTCCAAGTTATAAGGAAGATATTTGTTACAAGTGGGGACACGGCAAAGGAAAGAAGCTCAAAAACGAGAAAACTGGTGAAATGGAAGTAGCGGAAGACAAGGACACTCCGAAAGATTTCGTGGCAATGGTTGCCTGCTGCAAGGAGCGTAAAGGTATTGTTGTTGCCACTCTTGATAAGAAGTCAGTACGTGATGCTTGGGAAGCTGCATTATTAGATGAGGACTCTCAGGTATTGGACAGTGGGCTGCATAACTGGCAGCTAAAAATCACCAAGACAGGAGAAGGTTTAAATACTAGGTACGCAGCTGCAATTGCCTTTAAAAAACCTACCGCTACTGAAGAGAAAGGATGGGAGGAAGTTAAAGACTCTATATGGCTACATTCGATCTACCACGGTGCAGATCCTTTTGATGGTCGTCCCGCTGATGCCAAGCCTGAAGGATTACCTCCAACGAGTAGGGATGAGCTAGGTCAAGATCACGAAACGACTTCTATGCCTTCGGACGGATGGTAATTCTGATTAACGTGGTCGGATTAGTTCTCTGTCTAATGCTTGCTTATTATTGCTGGAAGCTAATCTCCGACCATTCCCATCCTAACCATCCTCATTAAATGTCATACTCTCCTGTCACAGAAGGACTCAAAAGAGCCTCCACAAAAGACGACGTCAAGGACTTAATTAACTCCTACGGCTACCCTGCTGTTAATGACGCATGGAAGGATCTTTCCTCTGTTGATAGGGGAGCCTTATCTTTGCTGAGATCTTTCGAAGGATCTACCATTATCCGTGATTTTGATGACCTCACCATCTAGACCTGAAGCTGTAGTAGAAGAGCTTAAAGCTCTTAACCAGAAGATAGACAAGCTGCTCAAACTTCAAACTGAACAACTCTATGTTCTTAATGGCTTCACTTCTGGTGGCTCATCATTCAACGGATATGTAACAGATCCAATGACTACTGCTTACCTGAGTGTCTTAGGACCAGTACTAGCAGTGAGATTGAATAATCAAGACATTGATTTAACTGAGTTAATGAAAGGCTCAATCATGTTGTCAAACCAAGTATTAGAAGAACTAAATGCTTACCGCAGCGAACAAGGAGGCAAAGATTTAGTTAAGAAGAGTTTGGAATTTATGGAATGGATGACAGACGATAAAGACAAAGATTCTGGGCAGCCAGAGGAAGCATGACCTCACTAAACGTTCTCCCGAGTTGCAGAGAAGATGTCTTTCGGATCAAAGACATTGTTGAAATTTTCTGTCCTGCATGGTTAATTACTCCAAGGGTCTCATCGAAGACTTGTAGTGATCCAAGGTAAGTTTCTCCTAGAAGGCTACAAGCAAGAACAAGGCGTAAGTCGATTCAAACAAGTGCAATTGTTGAATTCCCAGAAGAAGTCCGATCTCTTGTATTAGGAAGCAAGAGGTCGGATTCTTTTTTCCCTACTACAATCAAGCTATACAAATAAAAAAGCATGACTACCGACATCAATCAGATAGATCAAAATGCAAGAGATTATGTTTTACAACTACAAAAAGCAGCTCGAGAAAAAGCTCAAAGAACACAACAATCGCAACAACAAGAACAGCAACCAGTAGACCCATCAGTAGAAGCTTCTGATCCCAAATTAGTAGAAGTAGTTTCTAGAGCAGCAAGTAATGTAGCTCGAGAACATCCTGAATGGGCAGAAAAACCACCTGAAAGAAACTTCGCTCAAGACATATTTACTGCTAATAAGTAATATTAATTTCTGTTAAATTGTAAAAATTAGTTAAATTAAATTAACAGCTACTTGTATATGAGCGGACCAACCCGATATGAAATTAACGGGGAGAGACATTACGCAACGGACGTCGAAGGAAAAGCATACCCATCTGTGACCACCATTCTCGGTAAGACAGCCTCCGAGAAATCAAAGAATATGCTACGAAATTGGAATGTAAAAAATCCAGGGGGACTGGAAGCTGCAGCTGCACGAGGTAGTGCAGTACATAAAGCATGTGAAGACTACATCCGAGGCATACCTGTAGAGATTGACGAGCAATATTTACCATTTTGGGAAGGGTTATCTCAACATTTAGATCGTTATGATCACTTCATTTGGTCTGAAAAACCTTTAGATCCTAAGTGGAAGTACACAACGGGCAGTGATGGAATCTCTCGAGTCTGGAGTCATAAGTATCAATTCTGTGGTTGTCCAGACTTTATAGGTGTCAGGAACGGAGTCATGATTCTAGGAGACTTCAAGACTTCCAATCAACCTTACTGTCGATATTTCCCAGATAAAGACAACCGTCAGAATTTCACGGGCTGGAGTAAATTCACTAAATGCTCAATGCAGCTAGGAGCTTACTCATTGGCTATCAAAGAGACATTAGATCTTGATATTGATGCAGCCCAGATAGTTGTCTCCACTCCTAAAACTAATCAAAGTTTCATACTTAGAGGGGACGAGCTGCAAAGATTCCAACAGAAATGGCTACAAAAAGTACGCCGATATTGGGAAATGAAAGAAGAGGAACGTCTAGCTAAGAAGATCCTAAAAGATGCCAGGGATGACTTGGCCAGTAGTCAAGTAAGCTCCGATGAGAGCAACAAAACCGATCATTGCCCAGCGACCGTTAGCTAATTCAGCTTCCTGAACATAACCTTTATATTCTTCAATTAACTGTGGTTGAGTCTCTTTGCCAAAAATGTTCTGCTTACCGTATTCAGTAACAGTGTTTTCCAGTGCAACGGCTTGAGTAGATGAAGTCATTAAACGAAACCAGGGATAATTTGACCAGTTGTAGCGTAAGCAGTGATAAGAGCAGCACACCCAAAGATGGCAGCATATCCGTTCACTCTTTCAGCAAAAATTTTGCCTTCTTCTAATCTTTGAGTTTCTGTTCCTACAACAGAATTAGGCTGTTCAGATTTCATTAAACGATACCAGGGATAAGTTGTCCTGTAACTAGGTAAGTACTAGTCAGTAAAACGAAAGCCATCATTGCTGGTCTGCCGATGCTTCTTTCGAAAATAGTTTTGTTAGATACGTTCATTGATTTAAAAGATTCCTGGGATGAGTTGTCCTGTTGTTGCGTATGCTCCGATGCCTGCTACAACGCCAAGCATTGCTAACCAGCCATTGAACTTCTCTGCCTCGGGTGTCATGCTTTGTAAAGAATTGTTAACTTCTTAATTATATATTCCATTTTTATCCTTTTTTCTTGGATAGGTCGTATAAACACCCATCCCTAACACAGTATTACTTATCCCACTAGTAAGAAATACTTATATCTAACAATCGTGATACCACTCAGCCATTGATTCTCCTATTTGTCCACCTTTCTTAGCGCCGAAAGTAGTAGTCCAAGCAGAGGCAACCCACCCAATGATAGGAATGGTACTAACAGAAGGAGCCACATAAGTAGTTGCTGCGGCGGCTCCCAAGGCGGCTCCTGTACCTTCCCCAGCTCCAGCCTTCTTAAGACAAGCGATCTGCTCTTCAGTAAGTTTTCCATCTGAAGAAAGTTTGCTTTTGTCTTGAAAGATACCTGGTCCCATAAGGTGTTGCTTGCCCTCCATCGTGTACTGCTCGTATTCAATAACCGTTCTATCTGCTGTACTACCAAATATTCCTTTCTTACCTGGTATGACTAGTTCTTTCTTCATTTCCATCACCCTTGGATCATTCATTCGATGAGTGATACTATACCCATCCTTACTGGCATCAATTGTGTATTGACTATAAGGACTGGTTGGTAAATTAAATTTAGGTAAACCTGCTTCCTTATTCGCTAGAAGACCTATCATCCAAAAATGAGACAAACCAAGAACTCCTCCTAGTCCAATCCCTATATATTTTCCCATTGAAGAGCCAGTCAATTTTACAGATTCCACGACATTAAACACTACTTTAAATCGATTTTAGAATAAGTAAACACTTAGGTATCGTTCAGAATGAGCACTCGTCGTTTACCAGTTACTTACGATCCACAAAATTTCAAACTTTATGCACCTAGAGAGGTCTCTGGCTTCAGTGAAGTTACAGACATTCCAACACTCAGATCAGAAGCGGGGAGTACCGTCCACGCCGTATCTATTGATGACCAAGGAGATTACATCAGACTCAACAATACCGATACTACGATCACCTTGGAAAATACAGGTTTTCATGAAGGTGCTCAAGTCGTTTTCATTGCAGGCGAAAGCAATCAATTAAGTGTTGCAGGGACAGGGAATGTGAAAATCCACTGTGCTCATGTAAATCCAGCTACCAATTCAGCTCTTGTATGGTTTACGAGCTTTCCTTACGCATCTTTTAAACTCACCTATTTGGGATCCGATCACTGGCTTCTAGAAGGAGATGTCTCATCTTTTATTGAAAAAGTGTATACCGTTACTGCTGACAGTGGTAAATATCTTTTTACAGGTGAGTCTTTAACAAATGCTCAAAATCCAGCCTTAACTTTAAAAACAAATCAATTACTCTATATAACAAACAACACGGGAACTGCACATCCTCTATGGATAAAGACTTCCGCTACTACTGGTGCAGGAAACGAATCTCCTGGATGGGCAAGAATTAAAAATAACGGAGCTAAAGGTTCAACTAGTGATACAAATTTATTAGCTGTATCATTTAATAAAGCAGGAACATATCATTACATCTGCGAATACCATTCATCCATGAAAAATACCATTACAGTATCTGACTAATGACTAGTCGACTCGATGATAAGGATGAATTTCGTTTGGCTCTAGAGTTAAATGCGGAGGCAATGCGAATATTAAAAACTAGTCTTATTGAATATATGGCTGCTCACGATTTTAATCTTCCTAGTAAGAAGAAAGAAGGAGAGATGGTGTTCTTCATGAAAGAAGTTTTAGACAAAATGCTTCTAGAACATGCCCTGTATCAAAGCTAGTCTTGCACTTTTGTCTGGATTTGTTAATTTAGTTTCCTAGGAGAAAAATATGGAAAAGCTCAGCTTCAGCACTCACCCCGAAATTCACAATAAGCCTCGCAGTGGATGGAAACCTTCTTTTGCTGAAAAATGGAAGCTCGAAAGTAGCGACCTTGAATCGCTTAGAGATCATATATTAAATGGTGGTGCGTTCGTGGCTGCGGCTATGACATCCCACCGAAGGTCAAGTGCTGCTTTTGATTATGCCAACCTTGCCTGTGTTGACATTGATAATGGCCTGAAAATTGATGATTTCCTGAAGCATCCATTAGCTCGCCACTCTGTCTTTGCTTATACCACTGCTAGTCATAATGCTGCAGAAAACAAACATCGATACAGAGTAATCTTTCAACTGCCTCAAAAGATCACTGATGGAGATCTCTATAAGGCAATCCTGACGATGTTATCCAAAGCCTTAGGAGGCGATCAAGCTTGCACAGACGCTTGTCGATTGTTTTACGGAAATAGCGAAGGAGAAACAATTTTATGGCAACCTTCAACCTTTCTACCAGCAGACCTTATTAATGAAGCTGAAAAAGAAGCCGAGAAGAGAAGGACACGCTATGACCACGAGACTAAAGACTACGACCAAATAACTATTGATCAAGCTATCTATTGTCTAGAGCAAGTTATAGAACCAACCAGCGAAGGAGATTACCAAAGATTTACTAAAGTCACTGCAGCTGCGAGAGCTGGTGGAAGTTCTATCTATACAGCTTGGTGTGACTGGGCTTCTCAAGGACATCATGGTTCAGGTAATAACTCGAGACGTTGTACAGAGAAATTCTTCTACGGTTTCAACGGATCAAGTCTTGCTACTTTGTTCTACTGTGCAAATGAGTGTGATTCAGAATGGCGCAAAAAACTTCCTTCAGAACTAAAAGGGTCAGGAGATTTCGGAACAGATTTCATTGGCCAACGTTTTTCAGTCAGTGGCTACGACCATTCCGATTTTGGCGGAGAAGAAGAAGAGGCGGAAGAAGAAGTAATCGCTACACCTACTCAAAGTTTATTCAGCGAAAATAGACCTTGGAATATTATCGCTCCTACTCCTCCTCCAGTTACTACTCCACCGACTCATCATGCCGAAGAAATCTCAGATGAACCTGCGGTTCACGCGCGAAATACACAAAACAGGGATGGTCTAAGTGAAATTGAAATCATCGAAAGGCATCTTCGCCTTGCTTACCCTGACCTACGTCGCAATGCAATGTCTTTGGATATGGAATATGGATCCAAAGCTAACCCCAGTATTATTCGGGACGTTTCGACTACCTACGTCAAAATCCCTACCCGAGAAGGTAGAGCCTTCCCAAAAACCTTAGTGTATGACGTCACTACGGTGATGGCAGACAGGAATGAATATAACCCTTGTAAAGCTTATTTAGAATTTGTAGCCAGTAGAAGTACGCCTTGCAATTACTTCGATACATTGGCTTCAACTTTAATTGGAACCCCAGAAGACATAGCACAAAATCCTAGGATGCCTGACGGTAAGCTTCTAGCTGATGTCATTATGAAACGCTTCATGATTGGAGCAGTAGCAAGAGTCCTACAGCCTGGGGTAAGACATGACTGGATGCCTATCTTTATTGGTGGACAGAACTGTGGTAAATCAACATTCTTCCAGTACCTCACTCCACCTGATCCTACAGATCCTGGCAATTATCCTTGGGTTTCCACTATTCAGCAAGGGATTGAATATCTGAAAGATAGACCTCATGCACTTCACTCTGGTTGGATTGTTGTCCTAGATGAAGCCGAAAGATATTTTAAAAGAAAGCACGTTGAAGAATTGAAAAACCTCGTTAGTGTTTCAGTCGATAGAAGTGCTCGAAAATATGAGAACGAAAAGAATTATCCTCGCAGCTTTGTCCTTGCAGGAGCTACTAATGGTATGGACTTCCTTGTGGATCCAACAGGTAATAGACGCTTTATGCCTATTATTGTTTCAGGAAAGGTTGAATCAAAAGATAACCCTAAATTGAAGATTATAGATCTCGACAGACTTAAAGCAGATCGCAATTCTATTTGGGCTGCAGCTTATCAAGCTTATTTAGACGAACCGATCCATAATTTTTCTAGCTACGAACTTAGTCATATCGCTGATTACATCGACAGCTTTACTAAAGACAGTCCCTTAGAAACAAGAATCTCAGAAACATTAACAACACATATGTCTGGTTATTACAAGACTCAAGGGTATATAACCCTCTCCGATCTCTATTCATGGTTAGAAATAGCTGTTGACAAGCAAGCTCAGATAGGAATGCAAGTAACTGATGCTTTGAAGCGTTTGAACTACAAGCAATGTCGTGCAACTATTGATGGCAAGACTCGCCGTATTTGGCTTAGACCAAACTAACCCTGGCAGATTCAATTAAATAGCTTTTAGGGGTGTCGGCTGTAAAAGCTTGCACCCTTTGCTTTTTGAATTCATTGACAGGGTTGACAGGGTCGCCTAAGAACTTTGTAGGGAGAAACTAAGTAATACTTAATCCTCATAATTTCCTTCGAGTTGTTCACTAAAAAGAACGTCTAATATCAAGCTAGGTCTTGGTTCTTTCTTCTTCCAAGAGAGGAGGATATATTCTGAGAGAGTTCTAGCAAACCCCGTCAACCCCGTCAGGCTGCTTAAGAACTAAGTCATACCAATTAAATACTCTTGACACCCTGTCAAGTCTTCTTTAGATTTCTGACAGGGTTTTTTAAGGTCAACTTGTCACAACGTAAATCTCCGATGCCACGAGTTTCTCCTCAGAACGCTGCTGCTTATCGAACAGATAATGCTGCCTTAGTTGATCACGATAGGAATTTGCTTAGTCAAATAATATCTGTAGAGGAACCAACAGATGAAGAATATATAGATATAGCAAGATTATGTATGAGGTATTGGGACAGCCGTCCATTTCTACATATCAGAGAAGACTTGCAATTATGCTTATCTAAATGGAACCTATCTAAAGAACAACTCTTCGAAAAGACACGAAAGATATGGTTTTCTGGATATAGACCCAGCTGGGCTCCAGAGCAATCTGCATGCGTCGGATCAGGAGCAGACGTAGAAGAAGGAGCTAAGTAGCTGCTGACTCTTCGTAGATAGGAGGACCGTAGCTTTTATACTCCAATTGCTTCTGAAGGAAAGCAGTCTTAGCCTTCAGTTCTTTGTTCTCTTTCTCCAGCACATCAATGTGCTCTTGATAGACGATAATCATACCCTTTAGTCTATCATTCTCTATTTCTTGATCCCAATCCATCTCATCTCTTTTTGTGATCGTGTGATACATCTTCAAGATTTCTTATTCTTTTCTCGTGATCATGCAAGTTACGTTCGATATGCCTAATATCTTTACTGACTTCGTTTCTTAAAAGACGAACTTCATTTAAAATTGATTCCATACCCTTCTTCATGCTTCCTTGTTCGAAAGCCATTCTCCACAACGCTCCTGTTGCGGCGAGACCTAAAACGGCGACGACTTCAAGCACTTGAAAGACAATAGGGTTCCATATTTATTTTAAGTTATTAATGGATACTAAGAGTATTGGACGTCCTCCAAAAGCACCAAAACATTGGGATCAACGTTTTCTTGTCATTGCTTCTCATGTAGCTGGGTGGTCTAAAGACCCATCCACGAAAGTTGGAGCAGTAGCTGTGAGGAATCGTAGGATACTCGCTACAGGGTATAATGGTTTACCTGCAGGAGTCGATGACACCGATAGTCGACTAGCTAATAGAGAAACTCGTCTCAAGATGACAACTCACGCAGAGATGAATTGTGTTGCTTACGCCGCACGTAGTGGTGTTTGTCTGACAGGCGCAACTATGTACGTTTGGCCATTAATGACATGCAGTCAATGTGCTGCTGTTTTAATCCAAGCAGAAATTAATAAAGTTGTTGTTCCTGATTTTGTTGAACCATTTAGATGGCAAGAAAGCTTTGATTTAGCTCGTCAAATGTTCGTAGAAGCGGGAGTTACTGTTCATAGGGTTCCGATCAAAGGTCCTGTAAATCAAGAAGAAGAACCAATAGATGCATCACCTTGTTCACTTGACGTAACTTAGACAGTAATTAACCTAGTTTGAAGGCTTAATTAAATGTCTACTTTTCAAGTTGGTCAGAGAGTTCGACATATCACAAACAACCAAGATGGCTTTGTCGTTGGACAAGCTCAATCTGTTGGCTTGCACCTGGAAAAACTTCCTGTGATTATCGAAGGATCTACAAGACAAGAATTATGGGATACAAAAAGCGTAGAGCTTAAACCTCGAAAAGAGCAATTAGTCAAGATGGGTGGTAAATTTAAACCACCCAAAGGCTTTCCTCTTAACATCTAAATGGCACAGTGGCCTATACCCCCTAATCTCCACTCAAAGATAGAAGGTGGTCCAGTCTGTTTCTGTAAAGATCATTCAATTGGCTCTAAAGATGGGCGTATACCTCGTTATAGTGATAGCCATGCTTGTGTTAGATGCATTTCATCTCTAACAGAAGGAAGACTGTCTTTAGATATTCATGAAATTGAGAAGAAACATCGTCGACGTTTTCTAGAATTCTGGTCTTTTGTTGAGATAGGTACTGCTGATGAATGTTGGCCGTGGCATGGTCCGACCCATAGCAGATCAAGATCAACTTATTTCTCAATGCCTAGGCACTGGGGAGGTAGACAATATAGTGCTCAACGATGTGCCGTTTGGTTTTCTTGGGGAGATGTCGGGAGACTCCCAATCAAAGCTGTTTGTGGAAATAATGATTGCTGCAATCCCCTGCACTTAAGAGTAAAAGGAGTGCCTCATTTCTTTAATCATCGCCATCTCCATTCCATCGATTTAGAATTCAATTCTAGAAAGCTAATGGAAGATACTCAACGCTTCCTAGAAACGACGCGAGACAAAGATCCAAAACGTTTTGAGAAGATAGAAAAAGATAATAAAATATGGATCGACTTCAGAATGAATGCCAGTGGGCCTCTAGATACTAAAACACTCATTAATGCGAATCTGATACAGAACGACGAGTTCTAGCTACAGCTACTATATAAGTATTGACTATGTGTAGACATCGTGGCAACTGACTGGAGTACTCACACTTGGAGTGGAAGAGGTAATTACGGTAAACATTACAAAACTAATTTATGGAATGATTTACTAGGGGCGGATGCTGACGGAGACAAGACTTTATCTACTGGCGAATTTAGTCAAATATGGGAGAAAAACTACGATATTCTTGGAGATGGAAGAGCTCCTCATTCCGGAGGATGGTTCGACAAAGGTGCTGCGATGCAGCAATCACTTGCTAAATTAATTACTCGTCATGGAATTAATGTTGATAAAAGCTTATTGAATAGATTTGGTCTAAGACAAGATCAAAGTACAGGGGATATCTTGGCAGGAGTTGGCTTCAAAGATACTCCTTACGGGCAAACCTTTGGTAGAGATGAAGACGATGCTCAATCATCGTTCGAAGGTTTCTCTACTAAAGCTGATTTCGGTGATTCAGAGTGGAGCTTCAGTGACTTCGGCGACGAGATTCCTACTTACAGATATAACTGGTCTAACACTGACGCATTTAAAGCACCTGACACGGGAGGGACACAGCAAATTGGAGACATACAAGGAGAATCATTACCAGACAATATTGGCGACACCAAGCTAGATCCTAGAACAGGCGAAATTGGCGGAGTAACAGGACCAGCTGGGATATGGTCTCCATCTGATTCTCTAATCAAAGGTTATATTGACTTAGCTCAGATGAAGAATCCTTATTCAGGAGCTGATGCCCCTGGGTTAGATTCTGTTAAAGGTTTAGAATTTTCAGGTTGGGATTCCAAAACGGGCAAGAAACTAACTAACGAAGCTGCTGTCATTAGATCGTTCAATAAAGCATTCGACCGTAACCCTACTGGAGAAGAACTTGCTAAGTATGTCGGAGCAATGACTCCTGGTAAGGACAGTCACGGTGGATTAACAATAGAACAACTTAATACCGTTCTCCCTGGAACTTCAGAAGGTAAGCTTAATAACTTATACAAAACTGTATTCGGTAGGCCTCTTGGACAAGAAGGAGGTGTTTACTGGATGAACAATATCGAAACAGATATTGCAGGAGGGATGAGCAGAAAAGAAGCAGAAGAAAGAGCTTTCAGCAATATCATGAACGATAAGCAAACAGAATGGACGACTAAGCAAGGAGACAGAAATCCTTGGGATGAATATCAAAATGCTGCAACAACCTCAGGTAATACAACAACATCTGCAGATACATTATCTAGTACAACTACTAGCTCCAGTGCTGACGATACAGGCGGCACTGCGGCTGATACAAGTTTCTACGGAGTAGACGCAGCAACTTGGGAAGGATTAAGTGGTGGTGCTCAGGCCAACTTAATTCGTCTAAGCAATAAGGAATCAGCAGGACAAAAGCATGCTTATGATCTTCAAAAACAAAAGGTAGCCAACATGGAGATGGCTCAGCTTGGTTACCATGCTGTAGATTCTCTCAGTTCTGGAGTCGTAGATAATCTCAATAAAGCACCAATGGATGCAGAAGCGATGTTCGAAAAATGGTCTAAGAAGATTAAAGAAGAAGCTAAAAACTTATAAAACTACTAAACTTTCTATAGCATTCTTTTTTTAACATGGCTGACACCCCGACTGCTGATGTGGATCTAGATAATTCTCAATGGGTTGATTCTGTTTATCAGACTTATCTCAGTCGAGATCCTGATGAGGACGGTAAAGCATATTGGATTAGAGACATTGATGAGATGGTTGCGAATGGCGAAACCTTAGATATAGCAAGAAAAAGAGTGATAGGTAATATCAAATTGAGTCCAGAATATAAAACAAAACACGCAATGTAACCTAGATAGTTGCACTTAGGTATTTATCACGGTATGGTCGATAAGCTAATGCTTCGACCATACTTTGATTAACGAATCTCAACCATATACCGTATCCTGCGGGGAACGTCAATACCGTATTATTGAAGGTAAAAGAGTGTGGCTAGAAGAGCCTCCGAAGGATTATATTTGTACAAACGGAAAGACCTATGAAGAAAACTGTCGACATCACAGCTAAGTTAATCACAACTCATAGCTACCTTAACGAGGCGATTGATTACCTAAAAGGATGCGAAGATAGTCAAGAGATACTAAAATTGGCTCAATTGGCAGAACAAGCTGCTGATGAGTTGTTAGTTAGCTTTAGGAATGCCACGACCATCGCGACGTGAGTTAGGTAAAAAGATGTTTCCTGAGCTGACTAAGCCAGGAGGCAGCAAAGGAGATAAAGAAGCTTCTCTCAAAATCAACGTGATGGCTATCGAGTTGATTCTCGTTGACGCCATCAAAATGTACGACGAAGGTTTTGATAAACATGGGCCAGGTGCATTATTTTACCCATTAACTAAACTCAAACCTCATCGAGAAAAAGAAGGTAAATACTACTTATCCTTAGACGATTTAAAAGCAGGTGCTGCTGAAACCGACGCAGCTGGTGATGAATTTAATAACGCTTTCTTATCGAGCTTGGTTGACACTGTCGTTCAATTTAATCCAGCTAAAGCAGCCTTAGTCGTCCTCGTAGATAAAACTGGTATGAGTACAAAAATAATAGAGCGAGAATATCCCGCTAAACAAGCACAAGCAATCCTAGAGGAGATGTCTAAATAATGAATAAAGATCAAGAAAACGCAAGAACATCTATGCCGATGTATGACTTACTCGATGCCTGTTGTGCATTACATGGAGGGCTTGAGTTAGATAAATATGAAGATAAAAACTATGCTCTCAAACATGCATTGAATCGATTCTTCGGTTACCTCACGCCAGAGGCAAAAGTAGAATTCAATGCTTGGGTTGACAGAAAAGGTTGGCGTAAAAAAGAAAGAATCATATTGCCATAAATGAGTAGAAGACCTGATCGGTGCGACCTTGCTCCACCCCAACCTGTTGTATTAGCTGCACGTAGTGTGTTGGGTTCTATTGATTTAGATCCATATAGCACTAAAGATATTAATCGCATGGTGATGGCGAGTAAGTTCTTCGACCGCAACGATGGCGAAGATGCGTTATTTAAAAGCACTTCTCAGAGTTGGGAGTGTATTGGAAAAGGAAGAGTCTTCGTAGCACCCCCTGCTGGACTGGCTCCGAGTAGAAAGCTATTCAATAAGACGTTAAGAGAATATCGTGCTGGACACATTGACCAGGCTGTTTTGTGGGTTGGTTATAACGAAACAATTATTAAGTGTCCTTGGTTGTGGGACTTCCCTTGTTGCATACCTTTCAAGAGATTACGCCCATCATGGTGGGACGACGAGTTAGAAGTTTTCAGATCTGTTTCCCCATCTGATTGGTCTGCTGTCTTTTATCTTCCGCCGCCAAGCCCAGGATCATTATTTCAATCAATGCTGGCTAGATTCCATACTTCATTTAGTCATCTAGGACGCATAGTCTTTAACGAACTTAGTGGGGAAGGAGACTGGGAACGCGCTTACAAATCAAACGAAAAGCAAGCGTATAACTACAGAGACTAATGCATAATCCTTACGCCAGATTCAAAGAAGAAGAATTTCAGATCCCTGCTGGCGAATGGTGGTTAACTTGTCGATCTATTGTTTACGATTCATGGCTGTTTTGGTCTGATGCTTTACCCGAAGAATTAGAATTGAGGGAAAAATTAGATGAGACAACTTTCGATAACATTACAGCTCTTGCCCGACGTCTTCATTCTTTTCATGTATCTCTTTCTGGATATAAACAATTAAACGAATCACCTTTTAAAGTTTCTAAATGGTGGGATCCTACAGATCCAGATCCTCAATGGAGCTCAGGACGTAGTTGCTTATTTACAATAGATAGTTTTGAATCTATTGAATTAGTACAAAGTCTTCCTAAAAGAACTTCTAGACCAATACTTAAGCTCAAGCCAGTATCTACTAATTTTGTTGAAGCATATTTACCTCCCACTCCTCCTGAAAAAGCTATAGATCAAAAGTCTCAAAGCCAGAAGACTTCGGTGAAAACTCCTTCTTCATGTCATGCCCCATCTCGGCTGCGGAATCGTTAAAAATTTCTTCATCAGTTCTCATTTTCGTAGTTCTTTCTCTTAAAACATCTAATCCTCTACCTCTGCTTTGTAAGCTTTTCCTGCCGCCAGTACTTCCTCCATAAGACTGAGCGTCTGAGTTCGACTTTCTAGCACGAGCTAAATGCTTCCTAACTAAAGGTTCAACCTTTTTAGGGTTATGCCTATAAGGAGCTCCGGGATTTCCTCTCAAAGTATTGGAAATATTCAATTCATTTCCTATCCTAGGACGGATACTGAATACATATGAAGCCAAAGACTCGTTTTGAATTAACTCCTTGGGCAGCTATCGAAGAGATAACCGACGTTCTAACCTATGGTGCTGATAAGTATGAAGCTAATAATTGGTGCAGAGGAGCAGAGTGGGGTAGATATTTTGCAGCATTGTGTCGACATATCTTCGCTTGGTGGAAAGGAGAAGATAAAGATCCTGAGACAGGCTTTTCACATTTAGCACATGCAGGGTGTTGCCTTGTATTCTTAATGGAGTACCAGCGAAATGGTTGGGGAACCGATGATCGTAATACGCAGCCTGACGGTGAATCCTTTACCAAACATGATGGACGTAAAAACACCTAATATAAATTTACAAAGACCAATGCTTTTGAATTATGAAGTGGAAGATCTTACTGGCAATATTTACTTTGTCAGCGGGACCAGCTATGGCCGATATAACGATGAGACATCAAGCCTCGGTACAGCTCACTGTTGATGGGGCCTCGTCAACTGCATCGAGAATCGGGTCTGCATATTCCGTAAGTGGCACAAATATTAAAGTCGGCACCGGTAATAGCGACGTATTCGGTGGACTAACCGCCGGGTCTGTAACTGCCAGCCCAACAATTAAAGCCGGTACGTACGAAGTCCATACAGCCGGTAATCAATTTAGTTTCGCAGAAAATTATTTGCAAGGTGACCCTATAGCTACCTTGAATGCGGGGTCAACAGTGAGCACGACAACCGGTCAGGTACAGTCCATTCCGGCTTACGGAAGCACCACCACATTTGCCGGAGGTACTAAGGGAACCTTGGCAGGTGCTCTCAGTAGTTCTGCTG
>CAXFIU010000015.1:0-29633 GCA_964003245.1 uncultured Candidatus Poseidoniales archaeon | reverse complement strand
GACAAGGACAAGGTCAAGGACAAGGTCAAGGTCAAGGACAAGGACAAGGTCAAGGACAAGGTCAAGGTCAAGGACAAGGACAAGGTCAAGGACAAGGTCAAGGTCAAGGACAAGGACAAGGTCAAGGACAAGGTCAAGGTCAAGGACAAGGACAAGGTCAAGGTAACCAAGGCCAAGGTCAAGGTCAAGGTCAAGGTCAAGGTCAAGATGGCCAACAAGGCCAAGGCCAAGATCAAGGATCACAATCTGGACAAGATGGCCAACAAGGCCAAGACGGTCAAGATGGATCGCAAGGTCAGCAGCAAGATAATGGACAAGGCCAGCAATCTGGTGGAGAACAATCTGGACAACAAGGTGACCAAACTGGCGATAGTCAGAATGGAAACAACCAGAATGGACAAAACCAACAGCAACAAGGTCAGACCCAAGACTCCAATCAAGGACAACAGGGTCAACAATCCGATCAGCAGCAAAACCAACAGCTCGAGAACCAAGACCAGAACGGTGAAAACGACAACGATGGCGATGGCATCCCTGATGACTTAGACTTCGATGACGACAACGATGGTATTCCTGATAATCAGGATGCCAGCCCTGAGGATCACGATAACGATGGTATCGACGATGCAGATGATGATGATGATGACGGTGACGGAATAAACGACCAAGAGGAAGTTAATGATGGAAACCCAAATACAGACATCTATGATCATGACAACGACGGTGTCAGAGATAACGTAGACTTTGATATTGACAATGACGGCATTGACAATTGGAACGACATTGGACCGAACGGTGAGGATTACTCACGCGATCATGACAATGACGGCCTAAATGACGGTGTTGATCCTGACGATGATAACGATGATATCCTCGACGTTGACGAAAATGATGGCGTTGTAGGCGTTTGGAGATACGATCACGACAATGATGGATATCAAGATTATATCGATCTAGACGATGATAATGATGGTCTCTCCGACTGGTTTGAGCAGAATGATGGCTGGGATAATACCGGCCAATTCGATCACGACAATGATGGCGTGCCGGATCATCTAGATGATGACGATGATGGAGACGGTATCTTAGATGCCGACGAAAACAGCGGAATTCTCTGATTGGAAAATTGGATGACTAGATTGTTTTGCTAGCCTGCGACATCTTAATGTCATGCAGCGACAGACTCCCCTAGGGCGATTAAGTCCTAGGGTGAGTCGCAACCTTTTCAAAAATCAAATAATGTCGGTTGACTATCAGACTTCAGTCTATTGGAATTAGCTAGTCTAGTGATTGCCCTTGTAATTCTCTTATCGCTAAATCCTCTAGATTTTGCGAATTGTGTAAGTTTTTCTTCGTTTGATTTAGATGATTTGGGCAATTGATGAGGGTGTACTGGATGATTTCTGAATAATTCTCTAATTTCTTCTAGATTTTCAGGTAAATCAAATCCTTTTTCAATTGAAACATTTTCCATTGTTCCATGTTTTTTAATTAACTTAAGGCCAGTTTTCGGCCCAATTCCTTTAATTCCTTGATGAAAATCAGTTCCTATCATTATTCCAAGATCTACTAATTGCTCATAATTTATCTCATGCATTTCCAGCATTTCTTGTAATACTATTTTTTCAGCCTGTAATACTCTTCCAAATTTTCTTGTTCCATGAGAAGTCAGATTCCTAATCATAACAGGAGCCCCATAAAGCAGTGTATCCCAATCTTGGCTTGCTACAGCAAAAACCTCCTTATTTCTACATCTTACAGCAGCAGCACCTTCTGCTTCCATTGGTGCTTCTAACCAGGTAACTCCTAGACAGTCAAATAATTCCTTTGTTTCTGCTACCATTTCTCTAGTATATTCTGCGGTTTGTGGCCCTAATTTCTTAGCTGCCGCCAAGTCTCCAGACTCAATTGCAGCCTCCCATTTTGAAACTGCATTTATTTTCCTTTCTTTCCTTTCACCCAATGTAGCCATCTTTAATTGGTGAGGCCTCCCATCAAAAACAAAAACAGGATCTATTCCTTCTTCAATCATTATTGTGGCTCTATCTAAGAATCCCATTAGATGCGCTACTGGTTTTCCATTGTATGATAATGGCTTACCATCTTGACCGGTTAGACTTGTAATGAACTGGTAGGCATTAAGAAAAACATCTATTGCAACCTTTTCTCCCTTAAGTTCACTTAAATCGATAGGCTGAGAAGGTGCTAGGTCTCTTAAATTACAGCCCATGGTTGTTCCGCCCCTCGGTTGATATGCTATGGCGGACGTCGAGGCATTTAGGGTTGAAGTCCTACACGGGTGAAACATAGGTGCTATTATGTCACAGAGTATTCTTCTTGGAAGCGGCTGGCATCCACCTTTATTCCGATCAGAAATTAATTCGTTATTTGGTGATATGGAAGTATTACATCCAAGAATAGTTTTACTTGATCAGCCAATAGAGGATATTTTCCTTTCTAGAATCTCTCGAGCCGCTTTAGTCGATGACTTACTTCATTTTGGCGGATATTCATATCGTCCAGACGTTGCTACAATAGTTGATGAGGTTTCTACTTGGTGTAAAGAAAATCTACCTTCTGGAAGTTTTGCAGTAAGAAGTAAGAAACTAGGATCTGGTGTAGAAAATATATCTCGAAGAGACTTGGAAAAAGAAGTTGGTGCGAAACTATTTTCCGAAATAAATCCTGTAAATCTCCACAATCCTGATTTTGAAATTGTGATTATCGTTGCAGGAGAAGTTGAAGGAGAAGTCCACAGAGATTCTCTTGAATTTGATTCTTGCATAGTTTGGGGAATTAGAGAAAATAATTGGGACAAATCGGATTACCTCGGCCGACAACCAATGGAAAGGCCTTTTTTTAAGCCCATTTCTCTAGAACCACGATTAGCTAAATTATTAATCTCACTTGCTCATAGGAAAGAAAATACTCCCAAAAATTTTATTGATCCATTCTGTGGTACTGGAGGTATAGCGATAGAGGCTTTGTTACAAGGAATGGACATATTTGTCAGTGATTTAGACCCCACTATGGTTTATGGCGTTAAGAAGAATCTATCTTGGGCTAATGAAGATGATGAAAATGTAATAGAAGTTGAGAAATGCAGTGTAAAGAATATTGCAGATTTATGGGGGCCAAAAGAAAACAGCATATTTGTCTTTGATCCACCCTATGGGAGAAATGCTTGGAAATCAGATGATGGTTTGGAATTATTTCTTTCTGCACTTGAACAGGCGCTAAAGATAGACCCTAATTCTGTAATATCGACTATGTTACCTGCTGGCGCAGAGTCACTTGAAAATAATCCCAATACTGATTATATTGTCATGGGTCGTCGTTGGAGCGAAATTGAAGAGGAAATCAACCAAAGAGGTTGGAGAGTAAATCTACGTTCTCCAGTAAAAGTCCACAAAAGTTTAGCAAGAATGGTCGTTGTTTGTCATCCGTTGCATTGAAATCAGATTACCCTTGCACATGCAATTACTGGGCTGTTAGTTTAGTGGATAAAATGGGGCGCTTCGGACGCCTTGCCCCGGGTTCGAATCCTGGACGGCCCACCATTAACTCAATTCTATTGTAGACTTCCGTCAATGTTTCTTCTTTTCTTAATTTGTTTGAATAATATTCTTGAAAATATCATTGAGAATCCTAGGAATAGCCACCACGGTATATCTGTTTCTTTATCTATGAAATATGTTACTATTAGTATCCCAAATCCATAAAATGCTCTGAATATCGAGAAAGCAATGAATGATTTTACAAGTTTATTTTCAAGAAAACCTTGAATTTTTGAGTCACTCATTAGTTTCTCTCCCATTTAGTAATAGTATCATTGCCCAATTTAATTTCTTCTTTCAAAACTAATCCTGCATCTTCTAGATGACTTTTGTAAAAATAATCTTCATTTTGTGCATCTAATTCTATATTCGAGATACAAAGATGGGCTGAATCTACTAGTTTGTCTTCTAAGAAACGTTTCCAAGTTTCTAGTCCTCCTTCAACTAACAAAGTTTGAACCTCTAAATCACCTAAGCAATCTAGTATCTTTTCCACATCTATTTCTCCATTCTCTGAAGGCAAAACAATTCTATTTACATGAGAGCTATCATTGCTAGTGTCATATCTCTTTGCATTAATTAGATATGTTTCAGCATCTGGAATTGCCATCAAGTGACAATCCATAGGAATTCGATTATTTGGATCAATTACCACTCTTTTTGGAGTGATGTCGGTAGTAGATTTTTCTTTCCCTCTCACAGTTAATTTAGGATCATCTCTGATTACAGTGTTCACTCCTACAATTATTGCCATTGAATCTCTTCTTATTTCATGGACTAAATCTAATGATTCCTTTGTTGAGAATCTAATGGCGGGTTTCCCTGGATCACCATCTATTCTTCCATTATTATCTGTAGCTGCCTTTAGTAGAACTTGCGGTCTTCTATGTTCGCACCAATGCATGAATCCTGACATTTGGTCATGGCATTCTTTCTCAAGTACGCCAATTTCAACTTCAATTCCTTCTTTTGACAGGGCTTCAACGCCTCCTCCTCTGACAGTAGGATTTGGATCTGCTACGCCAATGATGACTTTTTTTACACCTGCCCACATCAAAGCCTCGCTACAAGGAGGAGTTCTTCCAAAGTGGTTACAAGGTTCTAGTGTGACATATGCAACAGAACCCTGAGTTTCGACACCTCTTGATTCAGCATCTGCAATTGCCATTTGTTCTGCATGGAGCCCTCCAAGATGATCGTGCCAACCTTCAGCAATTATTTCTCCATCTCTAACTAATACACATCCAACTAGTGGATTTGGTCGGACCGAAAAACGTCCTTTTTCAGCCAATTCAATCGCTCGGCGCATGAATTTTTCGTCTTGCATACGACTCCCTTATGGCGTTCGAAGTATTCTTCATACAAGATTCCTCGCTTTGCGAGCATTCAAGTCTCAAATCCTCGCTCAGATAATCATGACACGCATTGCATGCATCCTTAATCCGAAAGCCCGAGATGGTTTATCGTTGAAACAATGGGACTTATTCCTTCCCGCTTTAGAAGAGGCAGGATTTGATATTTCATTGTATAAGACTGAATATTCGGGACATGCTACGGAGATTTCTCATAGTCTCGTTAATGAAGGCTTTGAGCTAGTGGTAGCAGTTGGAGGGGATGGGACTGTTCATGAGGTTGCTTCTGGTTTGAGAGGTTCAGAGATTCCTCTTGGCATTCTTCCAATTGGTAGTGGTAATGATTATGCAAGAGCACATGGTATCCCAATACCAAGAGGTAAAAAATTTCCTAGAATGAAAGAAGCGATTGATATTCTAAGTAATGGAATTGATAGAAGAGTTGGTGCGGTTAGAGTTGAAGGAAAACCTGCTATTGGTCATCATTCAATACCTGATCCAAAACATCACTCAGTAGATGGTGCTCCAGAGAAAGAAGGAAACATGGTCCGTTGGAGTTTCTTAGAAGTTGATAGTGGAGTGACATCGGTAGTTAATAGGATGAAAAACGAAGGTAAATTCAAGTGGATCAGAGGGCAACTCAAGTATACGTTTCTAGGAATTAGTGCCGTTTTAGGTTGGAAAAAACAGAGCGGATGGATAAAAATCGATGATAATCCTGGAGAAGTAATTGAATTTTCAGGACTTTTCTGTCTTTCTCAATGTCAAACATTTGGAGGAGGATACAAAGTTACTCCTGGAGCATCTCCTGTACATTCTAAACCTTCTTTATTGCTAGCATTTGGTCTTTCTAAGATTCAAATGCTTATGGTAATGGGGCCTCTACAAAAAGGAACACATGTAGGGAAATGGGGTAAGATAAGTATGCAATCTTCAACATCTCTTGAAGTTAAAGCAGTGGATTCTCAAAATCAACCTACAGAAGAAAGTCATAATCCTACTATGTATGTCAATGTTGATGGAGAGGCAGTTTTAACCACACCAGTTTCGATGACTTATCATGATAATCAAATTACTGTCCGTGGTGCAACATCAATTCCTAATGAGTGATAGTGGCGCCGAGAGAGGGATTTGAACCCCCGCGTCCAATGGACAGTGGATTTCAAATCCACCGCAATACCGGGCTATGCGATCTCGGCCGCGCTCTATCGAATCACTCATTAGAAATGAACTTTACAATCATCAACTGTAAAATCCAGGTCTACACCATTCTGGCAATCCAGTGGTTGCTTCTGGGTGGGTTAATCCGATGAATAGTATCATTACAAGTATGAAAAATGTAGGGAATAGTGCGGTTAGAGTAAGAATTTTTGAATCTTCATCTCCCCATAAATGCATAAAAATTGCTGCAATCATTATAAATTTTGGAAGTCCTATTCCTACTAATATGAACAAGGTTAAATCCTTTTCTGTATAACTCAATCCTGTTGTCTCAGGAGATAAATCTAGACCAACAGCAGCTACTTCAATTAGAGTAAGAATCATTAATCCAAAAAAGTTCATCCAGTACAAATCTTTACCCATTATTGTTTTGTGTTGTCCCATTTTTTTCACCTCAATATAGATAGAAGAATGGGAACACTATTACCCAAACTAAGTCAACAAAGTGCCAGTAAAGACCGAAGTATTCGATAGATACTGCATTTTCTGGAGTGTAACCACCTTTCCAAGCTTTGAAAGTCATGTAGGTTAATCCCACAATCCCTCCAAAGACGTGAACACCGTGTGTTCCTGTCGTGACATAGAAAGTGGATGCCCCGACAGTAACGTCCGCAAGCATTGTGGCACCAGTTTCTTCATCAACCCAATTATGGTGATGATAATGATCGGCATTAATCGTGTATCCTTCTGCTACAAGCGATTTAATATCATGTTCATGAATACCTAGGAAACTAATTTCTGGTACATAGAACCCAATAAACCATTCAACCATCTTAAGGGTCAAGAAAATTATCGCTAAGAGCCATGTACTTGCTAGATATCTAGTTACAAGTTTCCTTCTCCTTTCTTCATCAATTTCTCCTACTGGCTTACTAGCGTATCTCAGTGCTTGAACTATTGTGAATGAGGATACGATTAGAGCAAATGTGTTAATTGCACCAGGAGCAATATGCCACCATGAAGATGCGATTAAGTGACTAGCTGGTTCAAAGCAAATTAAAGCCTCACCAGTTTCGAGAGTATATCCTTGCTCTACCCAGTCCCCTCTCTCAAACACTGTTTCACAGTTTTCAATTCCCGTCCTATATCTAATATAAGTACTGAAAAGAGATGTGAAAACCATCATTTCTGACATTAAGAATACCCACATTCCAACTTTACGAATTTGGATATTTTTGAATGGAGTCCCAGTCGCCATAGGTTCATATGTTCCATCAAAAGACAAATCTTGTCTCCACCAGATTATTAATCCGAATAGAACTACTAGTAGTCCAACCATCACCATAGGTATGTGACTAGCATCAACAACATCGTTGGAGAAAGCACTTGCCAGCATGAACAAAAATATTCCAAATCCAATACTCATCATTAATGGTGCCCATGAATTGTGTGGTGCTCCATGATCCCAGTGATGGGGTCCCCATGCACTTGGATGATGATGGTCATCGTGCTGTCCGCTCAATTTCCTCCCTCCTCTTTATCTGCAACCATTAGTCTATTGAACCATTCTGCAAGTTTACTTGGCTCATTTGCTATGTGCTCATTAGCATCTGTTAGAACAGGCAAGTCATGCCATTCTCCGTCTTCAAATCTACCAAAAGAAGGAGTAGGTGGTGGCGATTCAGTCATCCACTCAAACGACCATCCACCCCATGGATCTGCAGGAGCGTCTTTACCTCTAACTACTGATATAATCACATTAATAATCAACAAGAAGTTACTGAAGAAGAATAATACAGCAGAGACTGTGATGAACATATTCCAACCAGCAGCTTCTGGAGGAAGTGCACCTATTACTGCCTCAGTAATAACTTCACCATCAACTCCTCTTACTTCATCAACTGATATGAAATATGTGTGATGTCTTCGTGCCATACCCCAAACACCTAGTCTGTGCATAGGCCAGAATACTCCATTATAAGTTATGAAAGCAGTTAGGAAATGTAACACTCCCAGTCTTTCATCTAGCATTTTACCAGTCATTTTCGGGAACCAATAATAGACTCCACAGAACAGTCCAAAGACAGTTCCTCCGACCAAAACGTAGTGGAAGTGAGCGACTACGAAGTATGACTCATGGAAATGTAAATCCATAGCCATACTCGGGAAGAACATACCTGAAATACCTCCTAGTGTGAAGGTAACTAAGAATCCTAATGCCCAAAGTGTATGTGTTCTGTATACTAAGGAACCACCATTCATTGTCATCAGCCAGTTGAATATTTTGATTCCAGTCGGAACAGCCACAAGCATAGTAGTTAACATTGTTACAAATCTAAGTGTTGGGTCCATTCCTGAAGTGAACATATGGTGTCCATAAACAATAAACGACACAACGCCGATTCCTGCCATTGCATAGACCATTGAGCGATATCCAAATACTGATCGTCTAGCACTGGTTGCAATCACTTCTGATATAATTCCGAAAGCCGGGACAATC
The DNA here is from genome assembly GCA_964003245.1 of uncultured Candidatus Poseidoniales archaeon. Classification (GTDB taxonomy): domain Archaea; phylum Thermoplasmatota; class Poseidoniia; order Poseidoniales; family Thalassarchaeaceae; genus MGIIb-O2. The sequence continues at coordinate 21,063 of CAXFIU010000015.1, read as the reverse complement.
ACAACGTAAACCTCAGGATGTCCGAAATACCAGAATAAGTGACTCCAAAGTAAAGGGTCACCACCTGATGCTGCATCATAAAAGGCAGTTCCAATTACTCTATCTAAGTAAACTTGTATCAGTCCTACTCCGAAAGCTGGAATTGATAAGAACAGCATAAGGTTTGCAATTAGAATAGACCAAGTAAACAAAGGCATATGCATCCAACCCATCCCCTCTGCTCGCATTACTGCTATGGTAGTTAGGAAGTTGATACCAGTTAGTGTTGAAGATGCAACGAGTAATATCTGACCAGCAACCCACATAGTAGTTCCTGAATGAGCAGTTTCACTAACGATGTAAGGTGCATAACCTGTCCAACCTGTGTCAGCCCCTGTACCAGTAAATACTCCGGTAAATATCAGCATCGCTCCAACAGGTTGTAACCAGAAACTCATTGCATTCAGTCTTGGGAAAGCAAGGTCGGGAGCACCAATTTGTAGCGGGATCATCCAATTAGCTGCTCCGTTAATTAGGGGCATCGCCGCTAAGAATATCATTGTGGTTCCGTGTAGTGTGAAGAATTGGTTATACTGATCTTGAGTTAAGAAATCATTTCCTGGCTCCATTAATTGTATTCTAATTAGTATAGCCATTATTCCTCCTATTCCAAGGAAAAAGAAACCTGCTAAGAAATACAATGTTCCAACTCTTTTATGATCTGTTGTAGTTAACCAACCTGCAACCCAAGGTGCGAAGTTTTCCCAATCAAATGATTCTGGGTTATTTTGGTAGAATATGAATGTAAGAACCATTAACAATAGCACAAAACTAACTATGATTAATGTCGTTAATACAGTGTATGGATTTGCTTGTTCTAGTATAACAGTAGGTGAAGCAACTTGTATAGCTAGTCGATTCCATTCATCTCCACTTGTACCCCCCTCAGGACTTCCTGCATTACCATTTACAGAATTAGCATGAAGAATAAATTCTACATTTCTATCATTTGCAGGAGCAATCCAGTCAACTGTCCACATTGTTTGATCATTACCAGCATCAGTGTGAGAAACCTCATTTGGATTCCATGATTGGACTGATGCATCGCTCGGAGTAATCTCTCCGTCACTTACCCATAGGTTGAATCCGCCTTGGTTGATATTGGATGGATCTGCAGGTCCTCCAGTGAAACCAATTGTTAGAGTGTAAACTTCTGAATAGTTGTATGTTTCTGGGAGTCCCTCCAATATTGGAACCACTGAATCACTGACTACAGCGCCGTGACAATTACATCCTGAGTCTTTAACTCCAGCAACTCCGGTTGGTAAAGAAGTAGCCGAAGGAACTGCTACCATGCCCAATAGAAGTACTACAAAAATTACTAGAGTCCTAGAGGCTATTTTTTCTTTATTCATTTGCTCACCTCTAATCAACTATGTACCGAAACAACTGCAGCCATTACAGAATGTGCGTCTCCACAATACTCAGTGCATAGAATTAGTGAATCACCAACCTCTGTCATTGGCAACCACATGGTAGTTTTTTGGTTTTGAAGCACGTCTTCTTTAGTGCTTAGTTGTAAGAACCATGGTGCATGTGTAACATCTTCAGATTCCATTACTAGTAAGTATGTTTCACCTGCTTTGAGATTAATCACAGGTTGCATCCCATAACCTTCAACCATTTGACTAGAGACTGCGCACAAGTCAGCACTTAGACTGTAATTTCTCTGACTAAATTCACTATTTACAGGAGGATTACATTCGAACGACCAAAACCACTGCTGCCCTGTCAATTCAATTACGTGGTAGCATTCAGAATTTACAAATCCTGTATCTTCATAGAATACATTGTTTGAAGACTGACCTTCTAAACATTCATCTCCTCTTGCTTCGCTACCGGGTGCAGACCAAACATGATCCAATGGAGCCCATGAAATGTAAGTCAAGTAAATGATTAGTAGAAACGGCAATACAGTCCAAGCGACTTCAAGTTTCAAATTATCATTATGTCTTGGAAACACGCCGACCGTCAAATCATCCACATTATCCGCTTTTTCGCCATCATTGGACCTATATGCGAATGAATGATGATATAGCCAACCGAAGGTAATAGCTCCGACTAGCAAAGACCAAAGAATATACTCGTCCCAAAGAACGTCAAACAAGGGAGATGTCACAGCCATGGGTATCTCGTTTCAACGGGAATGAAACCCACTCATAAGTGTCGCGGATAACACACCTTACTTGGCTGCTAGAAACTATCTTAAGAATAACTTCTAAACTAACTTTGTCTAGCAATTAATGAAATGCAATATTGTCTTCCACCCAGACTCTAATTTCTATCCTTTTTTGTTCAATTTTTATAGGTGCTAATAATGGTCCGCAAAAAAAAAATTAGCATTAGAGAAGAAAGATTCCATCTTGTTGCCAAAGCAATTAAAGAATCAATAAATCGTAATTTACCAATAGAGGAAGGAGGATTTAATTGTCCTATTCTTGTGGAAGGAATTAATGATGTAAAGTGCCTTAGATTATTAGGATTTTTAGGTATCATTGAAACAGTAAACAAGGGATGGGATAGACCAAGAATGATAGCATATTTGCATGAAACCTATGGTTCGAAATTAGCTATAGATGGACTACCTAGAATTATTTTACTGATGGATTGGGATAGAACTGGAGACGTTCTCCAAAAATCATTTACAAATCGTTTAAATTCTATGGATATAAAAATAGATCATAGTTTACGAGATACTCTATCACGACACCTCAAATCTGAATGTAAAACAGTGGAGTCAATGAGTAGTTTCTCAGAATTATTATTAGAGATTATTTCTCAGATTTAGGACTTTATTCAGGAAGTGATGCAGTTTTTTCTTTTACAGTATTAAGAACTAGATGAGTAATTGATCGTTCTACTCCATCAATAGATAGAACATTTTTAGATAAATCATCGAGATCTTTCCTATTTTTTGCTCTAGCAATAACCATCGAATCAAAATCTCCAGTTACATCATATACTCCGTGGACTCTAGAGTCTTTAGCAATCCTTTCTTGAATCTCGATTAATCTACCTTTTTGTATCCTTAGTCCAATTACTACGTTTAATTCCCACCCTATCTTGTCAGGATCCAGAATAACAGAATAACCCCTAATCACACCATTTTTTTCCATTCTTTTGACCCTATTCGATACAGTTCCAAGAGATACATCTACAAGTTCAGAGATTTTCCTCAATGAAGTTCTAGCATCATTTTCTAAAACCTTAATTATTTTTTTATCAATATCATCCAACAAGTAATCACTTCATGTTGCCTATTGGTGACAGGCTATTGAACATATGCTAGATAATAATGTATTTTTTTATTCAAACGTATAATTTAATCTATTCTTCTTCGGTTTTGAGTATTATTGGGAGTTTTCTTTTTGCTCTTAGTATTCTTCTTTCTTGCTCAGAAATCATCAGAGATACTCTACCGCCAATCCAGACAGGTAGGCAAATATCTTCGTTCTCTTCTACTAGAATATGCCCTCCTCTTATTTTATTTAATTCAAGATTTATTTCATAAGCTGGGGGCTCTAATCCACTCAATAATTCATCTATAACTTGGCTACTCACAATCGATTTTCCATGTTTGATATTTTTTACCATTCTCGGTGCTGCTTTACCAACAATTCTTTCTAATTTCCCATCTTGTAATTTTACACTAATAAGTCCTAAGTGTATTACTCTCAGTGGCCTCCATCTTTCACCTGGAATAAATGTCCGCCCACTTCTTTTACTTCTATCTGATTTCCAAATTTCTTTTGCTTTAGGAGTAGACCAGAGTATACTCTTTCCTCTTATCCAAAGATTTTCCTCACTCCAACCAAGAGTATTCAATATCATTTCTTCTGTTTCAGAACTTATTGGTTGTGGAAAATTAGTATCATCAGGTTTGACTTTTTCAGGTTCAATAAATCTATCATAATCTACATTTTTCTCATTATAATCTTCTGATTTTTCTAAAATAGCTACAAAGAATCCCCCTGCTTCCACATCATCATTCCAAATTCTTAAACATTTTTTTAATTCTTTTTTAATACTATTTTTACTTGGAGCCAACATCGAATTAACAACTTCTGATTGTTTTGAGACTTGCCCTAAATCATCTAGCTGAGGCCAATCAGTCATTCCACTTCTGCCCGGAATATTGGCTAATATATCTGAAACAGGAGTCAATGAAACTCCATCATCCAATCTTAAAATCTCAGAAATTACTGCTTCATTCTCTATCGGATCTAGAGAGCATGTTGAATATACAATTCTTCCACCTGGTTTAGTTAGACTAATTGCTTTAACTAATAATTCCAATTGTAATTTATGCAATGACTTTCCACCTGAAGGTAACCATTTTTCCCAAACATCAGGATTTTTCCTAGTTGTTGCCGAACCAGTACATGGCGCGTCTACAAGTATTTTATCAAATCCAGTTTTCGGAACTTTGGGGATAAATCTACCATCATGATGCGTAATCATTGGGGTAATTGAACCATGCCTCTTAGTATTAGCAACTAGAGTATTAATTCTACTACTTGCAATTTCATTTGCCATCACAATCCCCTTCCCTTCCAAATGTTCTGCAATTTGTGTAGTCTTTGACCCCGGACTTGCACACATATCCAATACCAAGTCTCCGGGTTTTGCGTCTAAAGCAATAGCTGGAATCATTGAAACAGCCTCTTGTCGAGTTAATCTTCCAGTTTCATGAAGTGCGGATAAAATAGTTTTCACTTCTCCTTCCGCTTTCCCTCTAGGAAACGGTAGAGTCCATGCACTTCCAACTCCTGTAAACCATTCAATCTTTATTGCTCCAATCTCTTGAAGCCAATTTTCTACCCATTCGTTATCCTCTCTAAGAGGATTCACCCTTACGGTTTCATTTAGTCTATCAATAGAGTATTCAAGCCATTTCTCCGGATCTTCTCTCCAATTACTAACTGCCTTCAACAGAACACTATCCGTCGCAATGGTTTCCCATGAGCGCTCGTCTAAGTTCATACTCCGACGGTTACCTATTCACCAATGAATCAAACGGATTAGAGTTGTTGATAATTTCTATCTCCGTTAACTTATTTTTATCTGAAAAACCATTCATTAGACTTTTCTTCACCAATAATAGTTATACCTTCAAACAAACCCTCACAGGTTGCGGTAGTTTCCGCATTTGGGATGCACATGACTAGACTAAGACGACGTATAGCAAAAGAAACAGGTGAGCCGATTAGAACTGACAAGGGAGGCGCATCAAGAAAATTAGAAGAATTATTGCAAAGAGCTCGAATGAATGGTGCCAAACAAGGACCTTTAGTGCCAGTTGAAGCACTAATTAATGTTGAAAGAGATGAATGGATTTGGCAAGTAGTAGACAAAAGAGTTCTCGATGCCTTAAGTCATAGATTGATTTTCCAATCCGATAATGGTTCACGTCGAGAGATATTAATGACTATGGGATTAGAAACTGCAATGGATGCAGCTTCATGTATTGTTGAACTAGATGGTGGATGTGTCTTAATTGAGACTTTAGACCCTTGAAAAGACATTTTTTGAAATATTTTTCTTGTTTTTTTAGAATTCAAAGATTCGCGGCGTTGAAATACTAAATGTAGGTCCGATTGACAATGGCAAAGGACAAGAAGGGTAGTGGAATCCAGCAGGCGGCTGGTTTAATTCGTTACTTCGATGAAGAATCTGAGGACGCAATTCAGATATCTAGAGGTATGATTTATTTTGCTTGTATTTTCTTTTCAGTAACAATTTATCTTGCAAATCATGGTGTTCTTCATTGGTTAGCGGATACTTTTGGATTTTAACTATTCAGATTCAGTTAAATCCACGAAATCAATTTCATTATTTAGCAAATCATTTGCATTGATAACTTCAGTATTTTCTTGTTGATTATTCGGAGACTTTGAAACTATATAATCCAACTCTGATGATCTAACCTCGGTATCAGGGTTTGCTTCGATTAGCGCGGTAATAGCTCTTCCCAATGCCCTTTCTACTGCTGGTGCATTCCGATCTAAGAGAGCAGCTCTTGCATCTTCCAAAGCGTTTTTTGCATTTTCGAGTATAACTTTTATTTCTGGATCTGTGCCCATTAATGATCTAATCTCATTTTCAACGATGTTAATTTCTTCTTCCATTTCATTTCGAGCATATTTGGCTAAATCTCTCCAACATTCTCCATGTTCAGATAGAGATGCGTTAGTAATCTTTTCAAATTTCTTAACTCTACTTGCCTCCCACGGATTTCTTCCCAATGATGCCATTATATCGTGGACACATCTCGCTCTTAGAGATAGTGGACCTATTAGTTCAATCTCATTATAGAAGCATTTTGCCCAAAGTCCAAAACCCCAATATGAACAACTTTTGATGTTAATTTTTAATTCTCCAGCTGATGAATTGAGAGTCCATTTCTGCTCATCATATTCAGGTTTTTTAGAAAATCTTGGAGGATCATGAGGTCCTAATGATCGAAGCGAGACATTTGCAACATCTCCAAGAAAAACATTACTTGTATTACCCTGCCAACCAATATTTCTGAGATAATTATCTTCATCAATTTTCATCTCTGGTTCGCCAGACATAACTTGAGCGAATAACAAACTACGATTTGGGTCGCAACCAAGAGGCTTTTTTTGACTATCCCCTTCTTCCACGAGTATCCGTAGTGTCATCCAAACATCAACCTACTGTTTTCTCCAGATGTTATCATGACAACTGCTAAGTTCCGTCCATCAAACTTGGAATCATGCCAAGGAGGAAGTATGGCCGTCTAGTGAAAACTGTCGAGCGGCCACCAAATGACAATTGTTCTCGTTGTCGTTCTGGAAAATATTGTCCAATTCCTGGTCATGTAGGTAACAATGCCATAGCAAATAGAGAGTGGCAGGGTCCAGAAAATGTTGACAAAAGGGAAAATAAAAAGAATCCGGCTAGGAAATAATTATTTTATCGAAGGAAAATTTTCAACAATTTCTTCAGATATTTCAGCATCCTCAGATTCTATTTCAGCTATACTAGGTGATGATTGTGCTCTGTGATAAATTTCTCTTAATGTTTGATCACCAATCTCTAGGTAAACCCTTGTTGTTGAAATATTTGCATGCCCCAGAAGTCTTTGTATTGTTACCAGATCTGCCCCTCTTTCTAGAAGTCCGGTTGCAAAAGAGTGCCTTAGAACATGTGGACTTAATCTCGTTCTAGGTATATCCGAAGCATCTGCAATACGATCTAACAATTTTTGAACCGAACGTGGATTCAATCTTCTACTTCGACTAGAGAAAAACAATGATCTTCTATCTTCTTCTCTGATACAATTCTTTAATCTAGCATTTCTTATTGGTCTCCAAGCATCTAATGCATCTAATGTTGCATTAGTGAAAAGAACAGTCCTATCTTTCTCCCCCTTACCTCCAATAACCAATGCCGATAAATCCTCTAAATCAACATCATCTAAATCTAAATTACAGATTTCTGAACATCTTAGTCCAGTATCCAGCATCATTGTAATTATTGGGAAAGCAATAGGATCTTCTGATCTAATTGCAGCCAATCTGACTTTTTGCAAGTCATTTTTGCCTAATGTTCTAGGTAGTGATCTAGACCTAGCAGGTCTTTGAATCCATTCAGGAATAGAATAACCCATCCACTTCAATAAATGTGTAATTGCTGCAATTCTTGCATTAATTGTTGCAGGTCTTAAATCTCCTATTGTGTTTAACCACGAATCAACTCTGCCATTGTTAGGATCACTTCTGTTAAATAATTCTGATACTTGAATCTCTTTTACTTCATTCCAAGATAATATTTCATCATTTGGCAGTGGAGTTGTTGTGAATGTTTTTGCTGCAACAATATAGGATCTTATTGTGTGCTCACTCTTCTTTTCTGTTTTTAATTGCTGAATCCAGCATTCGTACCAAGGCAAGAACGCTAATCTCTGGAGCCTTTGAGGTAGTTTTTTTGTATGAATTAATAATTCTGCACCCTTTAAATTTGACCCATTATCTGAGTCTTCAACAATCCCTGAGATTATTTTCTCTTCATTCTGTTTAGTCAATTCCCTCGCCTCTTCGTCGCGAACGACGCGCATCCCATGTCCCTAAGGACAAAGCCAAGAATCCCTGATTGAACTTGAATGCTTCTCTTATTTCTATCCATCAAGATATATTTTCTATTGATTATGACAAGAGGCCAAATCATGAATCTGCTTGAAATTTCTCGTCCACATTATTAGCTTGATGATTCTGATTTATCGAATCTTCATTCTTTTGTAAAAGATAATTCAGTCTATTAGAAACTGCTCCTGCAACATTAACTTGTGAGGCTTTCTCGATACCTTCTAGTCCAGGACTAGAATTAACTTCTAAAACAAGTGCCCCCCTATCGGATTCTAGCAAATCAACACCTGCAATTTCAAGACCCAATATTCTAGCTGCTTTTATTGCTATTTTCTCGAAATTTGGGTCTATTTGTACTTTTTCAACACTCCCTCCAAGATGAAAATTTGAGCGGAACTCATCTCCATTAGCTCTTCTTCTCATACATGCAACAACTTTTCCACCCACTACTAATGCCCGTATGTCTTTTCCATGAGACTCTTCTATGTATTCTTGTACTAGAGGTCTCATTTCCCTTTCCAACATTTGGTAAACCAATTGACGAGCATGTTGTTCAGTTTTTGCTAAAAATACTCCAGCGCCATGAGTCCCTTCTGTTGATTTTACTACGCAAGGAGTCCCACCAACTCTACTAATTGCCCTATTTGTGTCTTCCCAAGATACTACCTGTGCAGTAATTGGAACTGGTATGTTCCCTGAAGACATCATCTGGCAGGCTATTAGTTTGTCTCTACTCCTAGTAATTCCGTCACTAGAGTTCATCACAATTACTCCCATTCTTTCAAATTGTCTAACTATAGTTACGCCTCTTCTTGTTATTGAATATCCAATTCTTGGAATAACCGCTTCACATTCAACTGGCCACCCTCTGTAGAATATTTTTCCTCCACGTTCATCGACAATCATGGTTAGAGCTAGAGGATCTAAGATTCTAACATCCCAACCAGCATTTTCTGCTTCTTCTGAAAGGCGTTTTGTAGAGTATAATTGTGGCCCACGAGAGAGTATAACTAATCGAGGCCTCATAATTCGCCGCGAACGCCCACCCTTCTTGACTTCTTTGGCTGGGAAATGGTATTTTCGTACTCTAGTAGCGATTCTACAACACAGAAGAAGGAAGGTATTGAAAGACTTGGCTCATCGACAAGTCTTGTTATTATGGCCGACGAGGAGTCTTATACCTTCGACTCATTATCAAAAATGATGGTTTTTGACTTGAGAGAAATATGTAAAAAAGAGGAATTATCATCCTCAGGAAACAAAGCAGAATTAATTGTAAGAATTCTTGGACATTTCTCATCAGATAATGAAAATGATGATCTACTTCTCGAAGAAGAATCTTCTGAGAGTCAGAAATCATCAGCCAATATTGAAGAGAAAAATGAAGATATTCGCACTTCTAAAGATATAGATGATGCTATCGATAGACTGATTTCTCGTGTTGAATCAAAGGATAATTTGGTCATTGATGATATTTCTGAAGGAAAGGACGTAGTGAAAGAACCCGAAATAGTTGAAGAAATAATGGAGGCAGAAATTTTTGAGGCAGAAATTATTGAAGAACCAATAACTTTCGAAAAAGAAGAACCTTCTCTAATTTTGGAAGACGAAGAAGACCCTTGGTCACTAGAAAATAAAGAAGTGAAGGATGTTTCTGAAAATCTTCTTGAAGAAAAGGAAGATCAACCCTCAATGACAATTGTTCTTCCTTCAATAGACATTTTTAAGAAATATTGGCAACAAATTTCTGCAGTTTTTATGGTAGTTATACTAGTAGGTGCCGGAGTAGTTTACTTCCTTTCAGCGGATTCATCGTTTCAAGCTAGGCCGTTAAATTATGGAGATTCAATGACATTTACTTTGAGTGATGGAGAGATTATTCTAGATGGTGATGACATGGTTGCATTACTGAGAGATAATTTACCAGATACGGCAATTACAGATGCCTGTAATAAACTTACAGTAGGGTTGGCAGGAACCGGTTCAATCTCGATAGTTGAAGGAGATTTATCTCAGATAAATCACCCAATTGATAGGCAGGAATCTGAATTATTGGGAGTAATTAATGCCAAAGATGCTTATGGCCGTTCGCATTTGACAGTGCAACAAGAGATAACACATAATCTCGAAGTCGATTTAGAAGGTAAAACATGGAAAGACACTAATGTATGTGGAAATTTAGGTTGGTCCTTATCCGGTAATGATTTATTGATGACAACTAATCTTTACAATGAATTAACAGAAACAAGTCTATTACGTTCGGAATCAATTATTTCGTTTACAGATGTTGAAGGTGCAACAACAAATGCAAATGTTGTAACATTTGGCGCAGACGGTTTTGGAAATTTAGATGGAATAGCACCAATCTTAACATTCCCGCTAGCTCCAATTGAATTACATGATTTCTTTGGAGATATTAAGTTAAAATCTGGTATGACGTCCGATTCAATCTCTGATTGGAACAAGGATTGGGAGTGGAGTGTTGGCTCTGAAAGAAATACTGCAGATCATGGCTTGGTTTATCCAGTAAAGATTTCTCACTCCGAAGTCGAAAGATGTCTCGGTAGAATGAATATCGATATTCTCGTTAAGAATGGTGTACCTTGGGCGGTTGAGCAAGACGTTGATATCTTAATTGATAAAGATCAGAGCACTTCTGATTGTAGTTTTATAGAAAGCGCAGCTACTGATGCAGTTCTCCCAGAAGGGACTCTAACTGTAAGGATGAAGATGAGCAGGATAAGTTCAGATTCAGGTTCAGATTCGATTTCTTGGGGTGCAACATACGCAGGTAGACCAGGACCAGGAGAAGACAAACTCAGTACTAATGCAAAGAAAGATTGGTCAACGGCAATGTGGGACGAATCTGTAATCAGGTCATTTTCATTAGAAGATGCAATTAGTTGCTTACGTGCCAATCATTCTAATCGAGATGTAACTGTAGCAATTGATAGTGATGGCTATATTTGGCAATCTGTTTATTCAATAAATGAAGTGGAGGAATGGAATCTTTCTTGGGTTCGTTCAGATGAAACATCTGGTTGGGCAATAGTTAGTAAATCAAATAATGCCTGTTCATTTGATGATGAAGGTCGTGATGACGGAGAAGTAATTTGGAATCAAGAAGCTATCCCTTCAACTCATACATTGAAGAATCTTGAAGATCGTATTCTTGATTCTAATAGATATCAAGATTTATCTATTTCTTTAGGTGAAAATCAGTGGTCCGAAGGTAGTAGTTTTGGATATAGACTTTCAGTATCAGAAGATAATGACTTACTTTCATTTCTCCCAGTGATTGATGAAGGACAAGTAACTGTAGCAGGAAGTAGGGATTGGTCAGAATCTAATCGTAAGCACAACATAAATTTTGCAATGGATGCTCAAACAGGAAGGATGCTTGCTTGGGCTGAGATTATTGGCCAATCTTAGAATGTCTAAATTCAGCATTCTGGTAATTATTACAGGCGGCACATTCAACTCCCTTCTAAGCGCCGAAGGCGCTTGTATGTCCGCTAATGATGACAGCAATCTTCCTGAGGTTGAGAAGATTCCTTTGGTAATTGATGCTGAATTTACTGTGGAAGAAGAAATTCAGAGTACATCAAGTAGTTTGAATGAAATCTCTTCTCAAAAAACAAGTAGACCACTGGATTTACCTTTTCCAACTCCGACCCCTGATGGCCGTGCAAGAGTAATCACCGTAATTAATCAGAAAGGAGGCGTTGGGAAAACAACTACTGTGATTAATATCGCCTCTCAATTGGCGTTGAGAGGGCATCGTATTCTGGTAGTGGATGCGGATTCTCAAGGTAACTGTGCAACCGGATTAGGAGTCGATAAAAGTAAGGTTCAGCACACAACTAGGGACCTTATTCTTTCTCCAGAGACTGCTATATCTGCTCGCCATGCGACCGCAGTTGATGGATTACACATGATTGTTGGAGATCGAAGTTTGGTAGGATTAGAGCAGGAAATGTTGAGACAGTTAGGTAGAGAAAGACGATTATCAGAAGCTTTAGAACCCTTACTTCCACATTATGACATTGTTATAATCGACACCCCTCCTTCACTAGGTTTGGTAACAATAAATGCGCTTGTCGCAAGCAATGGAGTATTAATTCCTGTACAAACCGAATATTTCGCTCTGGAGGGTCTTGCAATGCTGGCGGGAACAATCAGAGAGGTCAGAAGCCTCCTCAATCCAATTTTAGGTGTTGATGGAGTTTTACTGACTATGCATGCTAGTACTCTTCTCAATCAACAGGTGGCATCAGAAATCTTCGAACATCTTCCTGAGTTTGTAATTCGTCCAGCTATAAGACGTAATATCAAATTAGCAGAAGCACCGAGTCATGGCGTGCCAATACATTTGCATGATCCAAGCAGTAACGGCGGTAAAGATTACCAAGATGTTTCTAGTGTACTGGAAAAAAGATGGAGATTGGAGTAATGTCATCTAAGGGCCTTGGAAGAGGATTAGAATCGGTAGCAGAATTGGCCAAAGCGGGCCCTGATCTCACATCATATGTCTCGGCACCAAAATTACCAGTAGATTCTCCAAGAGTAGCTGTTCTCTGGATGATATTTGGTAGTATTTCATTTGGGACTATGAATGCATTAGTGAAATGGACATCTGTGAATGCAGATGTATGGATGATAATCTTCGTTCGTTCGCTGGTAATTGCTATAGCAGTCGCCATTTTTGCCGGTTTCCAAGGCATCAGCCTCAAAGTTAATGATCGAAAAAAGATGTTTCTACGTTGTCTAACCGGATTAATTGCTATGCTGCTTTATTTTACCGCATTATCATTAATTCCAATTGGTCAGGCGGTCACATTACAGTATACTGCCCCCTTATTTGTAGCACTACTTTCTGGTCGATTGATTAGTGAGAAAGTTTCCTCTTCAGTCTTAATTCTTCTATTGACAGCTTTTGTAGGGATAGTTCTGATAGTCTCTCCTGACTTGGAAAGTATTGATTCTAATGCATTACTTGCCCTTGGCTCGGGATTATTTGCAGGCTTAGCTTATATCTTTGTTCGTGATTTAAGGAAAACAGAGTCACCATCTTCTGTAGTATTTTGGTTCGCTGCTTTTTCAGTCCTAGGTTCAATGGTTCAAGCAATTCCTGATTTATCTAATCTATCTTTCGAGATGATTGCAGCTTTAATCGGTATTGGAATTGGTGCAGGGGGTGGACAAGTAGGAATTACTATGGCTTATCACAAGGCAAATGCTGCTTGGGTCAGTGCTTTTTCCTATCTTACAGTGATAATAGCAACAATATATGGTATTATTTTGTTCGATGAGATATTAACTTTGAAAATTATTATTGGTGGTCTAATGATTATAGGTTCGGGAATAGCATTGGTATTTTTCACTCCCTCCAGTGCTGAGAGTGAAAGTTCTTAATCGAACCATTCAGAAATCTCATCAAGATTTTTCCTTGTAAGATTAGGTACTTTGGCATCTTCTGCAGGATATCCGACAGGCATTAGTAACATTGCATGCTCGTGTTCAGGCCTTTCTAGGATATCTCTTAGGAATTTCATAGGTGATGGTGTGTGTGTCAAAGTAGTTAGCCCCATATTTTGTATAGCTGCAATGAATAAACCTATAGCAATTCCACATGATTCTTGAGAATAATAAGTTGGACCCATCTCTCCATTCATACGCATTCTTTTAGATTGTCTAAATACAACAACAATCCAAGGCGCATCTGTAATGTGTTCCTTGATATGATCTGTACCCAAAGGCCGTAATAATTCAGCCCATGCTTCTGGCATTCTTTCAGAGTATGTCTTTCTTTCTTCCTCTTCTGCCGCTCTACGAATTTTGATTTTCAAATCTTCATTTGAAATTGCGACGAAAGTCCAAGGTTGTAGGTGCGCTCCAGATGGCGCTGTACCTGCGGTTTTAATCGCCATTTCTATTAATTCTCGAGGAACTTGTTTTTTCGAAAAATGCCTTGTAGTACGTCTTTTATTCATCATTTTAAAGAATTTCGAGGCATTTCCCGACATCTTTTCCATAGAAATCTGAGAGAATTCTAAATCAATGAAATCAGAGTTTTCATCATTCATATTTTCCCTCAGATCTTCTTACAATCAGTCCTGCAATAATTATCGCAGATAGAGTTAGAGAAGAAATAAATCCTGGTAAGCTATCACCTTCTTCTTCGTTGATACAAGAGGTATCATTCCCTCCCCATTCATCCCCATCATACCAACAATCTGACCATATTTTCCAACCAAATCCTGTTTCAGGAACTCTTACAACTGTGTCATTATGATATACTTGATCAATTCTCCAGTTCAAGTATGTTGCATCTTTGTCTACAATTACCGAAGCAGTCCATGTTTCATTATCCAAAGTATCCATTTGAATTGTTTTTGGTGGATAGCAAACACCCGAATTAATGCATACTTGAGTAATCCAGTTAATATGACTAATATTCGTAGTTTCATTCTTGAGAGTTAGTGTAATAGTGAACTCTTGTTCTGCATAAACAATTTCATTGTATTCTATATTCTCGAAATCAGTCTCATTCAGACTTGTTTCCTCATTAATTCCCCCCTCCGAAGCAAATACATTAGATGATAAAATAGCCACCATGACCAATGCCAGCAGTTTATGCATAACAGTTCGTAGAGATTCTTACAAATGAATCCTATTGATTCATGTTTCTAGTTCCCAAAGCTCGTCTCCAACCCAATGAATTGTCTTAATCGCCTTTCCTTTGGTCATTTTCATCATTTCATCACCACTTACTAGAGCCATTCCTATTGCGAGAGGTTTCCCGTGTTGTTGGTCTCTAATCCACATTAAGTCACCAGCTTCTATATTTGGATCAGCTAGGTGAATTCCTGCTCCCATACAATCGGCTCCATTCATCAAGAAAGGGATAGCGCCGTGATCTACTGCGGCCCAACTTTTTTCTATATTCCAAGCCAATACCCCTCTAATCGTAGGATACCATGATTTCCCAGAATCAGTCAGAATTTGAAATGCTAGTGGCACTTTATCCACTAAAATCAGATCTCTTTCTTGAAAGTGCCCTCTTTCCAAAAATAAGTTTGGAAAATTTAACTCGATACCGATTACATCAGAAAGTTCTTTCATTTCTTTACGAATTTGTTTCCATCTTACTGGGGTTCTTCGCCGAATCCTCTTCTCACTCACAATTACTTGTGAGAGGATAATGTCTATCAATATACTTTATTTTAGTTACACAAATTATGTTTTTTAGATTGTATTAAGATAGAATTTGGCAATTTTCTTGTTACTGTTTAATCCAATCTATTGAAATAAGGGCGGCAAGTCGGCGGCTTGCATGGCAAAGTGGCATGGGATATCTCGACGCAAAGCAACAGGCGGACGCTTGAAGCGCCCCAATCGTTATCGAGGCAAGCGTAGAACAGAGATTTCTAGCGAAGTTCAGTATGCTTTCGTAGGTGATGTTGATGCATCTAAGAAGTATAGAAAGAATGCAGGTTCTCAGACAGTTAGAGTTACTTCTGCTCATACCGTAAACGTCCACTCAAAAGATGGTAAAACCACTCGTTCGACAATTACAAATGTTTTAGAAAACAGTGCGAATCTTAACTTTGTTAGAAGAAACATAGTAACAAAGGGAGCAATCATTCAAACAGAGCTTGGCAAAGTTAGAGTAACTAGTAGACCAGGCATGGATGGAGTAGTTTCTGGCGTTCTTATCGAAGAATGATTCAGTCGAAGCCCTCAAGTTTGCTGAATAATGCGGAGAGAGCGGTAGCATGACAGCGGACAAGTCGAAGATGACTATTTGGACTAGATATTTTGATTCCAAATTATCTCGCTCTGAAGGCCGTAGAGTTCCTAAAGAAGCATCAATTCCTAGCCCTAGTCTCGACTCAATTGTTTGGGCCGCAAGAGACATAGGACTTTCGAAGATGAAACGTGACGCCGACGCAAGCCACCCCTCTCGTCCACATTCGAAAGAAGGTAGACTAATCCTATCAACTAAAGAAGCGATTTCACTAACTAATGCAGATTCTAAAGAAGGTGTTATGAAAAGTATTGGACTTCGTTTACGTCACCAGTATGTTGAAGCAAAAAATGATGAGAATCCAAAGATGAAACCGCAAAAGAAAGGAGATAAACAGGTTCGTTCACAAAGAAAATCATTCAAGGGGAAGAATAGTGGACAAAGGAAAAAGCGTTTTGGACGCAAATAATCATATTTCAGGTGTCCATCCGAATTTATCTTCAACTCTTCCATTCATTATATCGGTAAGTGCCGTGTATAATTCTTGAGTTATGTCTCCAATACCCCCATCACTGTAATTAGCAATTTCTCCACCATGTTCTATTGAACCAATTGGAGAGATTACTGCTGCAGTACCTGCACAAAATGCTTCATCTGCCGTCATAGCAAAGGAGACATCAACTTTTGTTTCTTGAACTTCATAACCTAGTGATCTTGCTAGTTCAATAGTTGACATTCTGGTAATGCCCGGTAAAATAGTGCCAGTAAGTTCAGGCGTGTATATTATTTTGTCTTTAACACAAAAGAAATTAGCCGCTCCAACTTCCTCAATATATCTATGATTTACTGCATCAAGATAGATTATTTCAGCATATCCATCTGATTTTGCTTTTTTCGATGGCATCATTCCAGGAGCATAATTACCTATTGCCTTCACACCACCTGATCCACCTGGAGCCGCTCTATGATATTCATCTGAGACTTTCAAAGAAATCGGATTCATACCGCCCTTGAAGTATGGGCCTACAGGTACTGCATAAATTAAGAATGTATATTCAGGAGCTGGAGCTACACCTAAAATTGCTCCACTACCAAAAATCAGAGGTCTGATGTATAACTCTCCTCTTCCTGTTGGAGGTAACCAACGAATATTTTCTTCTACTACTTTTCTTACAGCATCTAAGAACATTTTTTCTGACACGGGAGGCATTCCTAGCCTTCTACAACCATCAGCAGATCTTCTTGCATTGAATTCAGGACGGAATAGTAAAACTCGACCATCTTCAGCCCTTCTTGCTTTCATTCCTTCAAACAAACCTTGGCCATAATTGATAACACCTGCAGCAGGTGAGATTTTCAGATCTTGATAATCTTGCATTATGCCATCTTCCCATTCACCACCCTGTTCACATTTGGAAATAAACATCCTATCGGTTTCTGTAAAACTGAAAGTCAAACTATCCCAATCTATACTTGGTTTGGACTCATCTAACATACTAACGGCCTCAGTTAAATGCCTAGGGAGAGGGGACGGCTTTCAACGGTTTTGCTTAAACAAACTGGAAAACAGTATACGTTATCCTTACAAAGGTTGGTATGTTAATACTCAATCTCAGGCTTGGGTGTCCCATTGGAATGGAGTGAAGAAGCCTGTATTATTTCGGGAGATAATCTTGCTCTGCCCGGAAATGTTGGTCAAACTGTAATTGAATTATGGTGTAGAACAAAGTCAGGACATTCAGTATTGTTATTGGTTCATGGTTTTAATCCATATATTGAAATTTCAGATCCTAGAACAAATTCTAACTCTACCTCTCCTAGTTTATCTTTAGAATCTGTCTCAGAAGATTGGAGAGTTGTTGGCACTCCTCAATCACTTGGGAATAAGTTGTATGAAGGTAATGAAAGGCCTCATTGGAAAGTTTTTGTAAAACAAGATATAATGAGAGCAAAATTAAGAAGTGAATTATCGAAACAGGGTTGGGATGTAACAAGTTCAGATATTTTTTTAGTTCATCGATTACTAATGGATTGTGATTTAGGCCCTCACATATCATTTTCTGGTGAAGTTCTTTGGGTAGGTGAGCGCGCACCAGAAGAAATTTCTAGGATTGAAGATGCAGATTCAGCATCTGAGAGGATTAAGGAACTCGGAGGTGCCGGATTATATCCTGTTGATCTAATAATGTCTTGTGATGTATCGAATTTGAAACGTGTAGAACCATTCCCGACGCCTTTTGTAACCTTCTCATATGATTTGGAAACAAGTGTTAAGCACAATACAATTCTTTGTGCTGCTGCTGTAATCGATAGAAGCGGTGAGAGAACAACTCATGAATTTATAGGTTCAGAACAGGAAATCATGGAGGGACTTACAAGACTGGTTAGGGATGAAGATCCTGATTTCATTACTGGGTATAATATCGATAATTTCGACCTTCCCAGAACATTTGAGAGGTCCGAAGAAAATAGCAATTCGTTTTCAGAGCAGTCATCTATGTTTGGATGGGGAAGAGTTCCTTTGACAAACAAAGAAATAGGTGTGAAAAAAGCAGGTCGTGTATTCCCAAAACGTCAACAGAATCGGGTTTGGAGGATTTCTGGACGAATTCCTCTAGATGCTTGGTGGCAAGCAAGACAGACTTTGAGTCCACAGAGAGAATCACTCAGATATGTTTCCAACTTATTATGGCCAGAACAAGATGATAAACAGAAATTAGATGTTGATGCAAGTCAGATGGATATGGAATGGGCAAATCGCCCAGAAGAAGTGATGGAGTATTGTGTGAGAGATACAATCTTACCCTTAGATATCCTTGAGAGATTAAAATCGATTCCAAGAAAAGAAGCCCTTGCATCAGTATCTTCTACTACTGTAGAAACTGCATCTGCGGGTACAACTAGTCAATGGATTGATTCTCTTGTTGTAAGATTAGCAGATAGAAATGGAGTCGCAATCCCTACAACAAATCGCACTTCTGGTAGCCGAGAACAGATAGCAGGTGGTTATGTCCATGAGGTAGAACCAGGAGTGAAAAATTGGGTAGCTGTTCTCGATTTCAAATCTATGTATCCTTCTATAATGATATCGAATAATATCTGTTCAACGACATTAATCCGAGATTCAAGAATCGACTCGTCACATTTTGTTTCTCCGATTACTAATACTAGATATTTATCGAAAGATGACAGAATAGGGCTTGTACCATTATTATTACAAGATTTAATGAACAGTCGTGATAAATATAAGAAAGCATATTCAACAGCTCTCGAGAATGGGGATGAAGATGAAGCATTCCTAAATGATCAATTACAGTATGCGGTAAAAATTCTTATGAATTCCTTCTATGGAGTATTTGCCTCTAGTTTTTATCGCTTCACACATGAAAAGTTAGGTGCTAGTATAACAGAATGGGCTAGGTATAATATTACTGAAATTATTACTAATCTAGAAAGTGATGGATATGATGTAGTATATTCTGATACTGATTCAATATTTGTTTGTACTATGGGGGAAAATAATACTCCTGCCAAGAAACCAGATTCTGGTAATGAATTATTGGCTTGGAAATCTGCTAAAGAAGAAACAATCAAACTTGGTGAGCAGTTAGCAAATCAGTTTACTAAAGAAGGAGCAGAGTTAGAATTTGAAACCGCACTTTCAGCCTTTTTCTCACATGGAGCAAAGAAAAGATATGTGGGTAGAGTAATTTGGCCACGTGAAGAGTTATTGATACGAGGTTATGAAGTTAGACGTACAGATTCTTTCAGTGTACTTAGCACAACAATGACTCAAATGTTTGAATTAATCCTTGAAGGAGATGAAGAAGGCGCAATCAATCTTGCCAAATCGGTAATTACTGAAGTTCAACAAGGAAAAATCCCTGCATCTGATTTAATTGTCAGTCGTTCATGTAAGGGCACTTGGAATAAAAAATATGGAAAATGGGTTTTCGATAAAATTTACGCAAATCCAGATAGTTTACCATATGTGCGAGCGGCAAAAGAGAGAATAAGTAGAGGTTTACAATTCACTCCGGGCATGAAGGTGGGCTATATTATCACTAATTCTAAGACAAGTCCGATGGAAGTTAAGGCTTGGTTGGTTGATGAAATAGGGGGCGAACCCCCCAAACCTGACCCTCAATACTATGTCAACAGACTGGCAAAATCACTTGGAAGAATTACCTCTGCATTGAATTTTGATGAATCTAAATTGAAAGATTATGCTAAGAATCCTTCAACACAGAAGTCATTATTCGACTTTTAGTCACTATTACGTGAAGCCGTAGGATTGATGAGATATCGATACTACGGGTACTATGATGGCACGCCTCCGAGGACTTGCATTTTTGTTGGTTTTATTGATGATTAGTACTCCCTTAGCTGGTTGTTTGGACCAGTTTAGTGGTAATAATGCCCCGACATCCACTTTCTCCATGAATCCAAATTCTAATGTAAGGTCTGGTGAAGAAATAACCTTCAATGCAGCAGGATCTTCTGATCCTGATGGAGATTTTCTAACATATACTTGGAATTTTGGTGATGGCAATACCGGTTCAGGATTAACTACCACCCATTCTTATGTTCAAGATGGTGAATATACTGTAAGATTGACTGTTAGTGATGGTTCATTAGAAACTACAACAAAAAAGACACTGAATATTATTGATCCTTCTGCTAGAGAGCCTCAAGCGAAGATAAGTGACGATAAGGATGATGATTGCGAAGGAGAAACAGCTCCTGCAGGCAGCTTCGTTCTAGTATGGGTTTGTGAAGATGATAAAGAGATAAACGATAGAGAAGTTGAGTTTACTACGAAAATTGACTTAGACGCTTCAGATTCATGGGCTGGTTGTGATCCTGATGATTCTGATTGCTATGCAGAGGAATACATTGTTGAATGGAATTGGGATTTAGATACTACTTATGATTCAGATAATGATGGGAATACTGAAAACGATGTTGATGCAACAGGAGAAACAATCGAGTGGGAAACACTTCCATCCACTGGTGATGCAATTACAGCAGGGGCTTGGGAGATTAGTTTGACGGTAGTAGACAATAATGGTCTTGTATCAACTGATGAGACTAAGGTGTATGTTAGCTATCGTGGTGTCTGGTCTGATTTTGAGATTGATCGTCGTTTAGGTAACGATCCAA
>CAXFIU010000014.1:0-35324 GCA_964003245.1 uncultured Candidatus Poseidoniales archaeon | reverse complement strand
TGAAGCTTGCACTCATATTCTCAGGCATATCAGAGTCGTCGTCAGAATCATCATCTGAATCATCTGACATGGGGCTTCCTGAAAGAACTGAGTGAACCATGTCCATTACAGATCCTTCAGAATCTCTAGTTTGAACACTCACTGTCTCTGGTTCTTCAATCATCATGCCCGACATGGTAGCATGAATATTTACAACCTCCCCTACTTGAATGACTTGATAATCTACATGCATTATTGAATCTACAGAAAGAACTGTTCTAACCATAGCAGAATTATTTGCAAGGTCAACCATCACATGTTCTTCCATTAAGATGTCCATCTGTTGATTCATTTCTTCACTGAATTGATTCATCGAAGTAATAGTTGAATATCCCGCTCTTGGTGTCTCATTCAGCATATCGTCAATAGACATCTCTTCATCCATGGCTTCCATAAATTGAGTCATTGATGCTGCATAAATACAGTTACCTACAAGTTCAGTTGTAGCATTTTCATCATAATTTTGTGCTTCATTATCCATACAACCTACGATATCGTCGATTAGTTCTTCCAAAGTAGCTTCATCGAGGCATCCTGCAAGAGGAGTTGTTACAATCAACAGGCTGGCTAACACAACAATTGTTCTGTTCATGTTCTTAGGCGGTAATTGGCACTTTATGAAGGAATCCCCGTCATCTAAAATATAAACCAAAAAGGAAAGAATAACATAATCCTCTCTCGGGGCAGCGATATGAATGGTCGTACACGTGCTGTTCTTGTCAGTCTCATGATGTGTGCAATGACGCTTTCTGGATGTTTACATTTAGATGATAATAACAATAAAATTGTTGATGAATATGAAGAAGATACCGGGATTTTCGTAACAAACTCAGAAGGACTGTCAGTAGATCTTCCCCCATTACCTCTAAACTTTGTATTCAGTGATGTAGGAGAAGATGGTCCAGAGCCCAGTATTGGCGTTACCTCTAGTGGATGTATATTCTTCATTGCATTGGAAAAACCGATGCGTTCTTGTGATCATGGTCAAACTTGGAATAATGTTGCCGATATTACTCAGGCACCATTCACCAGTGACCCATATGGCTGGGTTGATCCTGTTACTGATCGTGTGTTCAATATACACATGATGGGTTTAGAATCAACATGGATAGGCTGGTCAGATAATGATGGAGAAAGTTGGTTAGGCAATCCACATGATTCCGGCCCTATTCCATTGAATGATCATATCAAACTTGCAACCGGCCCTTGGGTTGATGAGGGATATGGAATTCCAGGTGGTTTGTCTCCAATTTATGAACAGGCAGTATACTTTTGTTACAATAAATTACTTGGCATATTTTGTCACACCAGCTTTAATGGCGGTGCAACATTCGAAGTTGGAGGACAGATATTTGGACTTGCAACTGGAGACGGTGGTTTACATGGGGCCATTACAACCGCTCCGGATGGAACAGTATATGTCACTCCAAGAGTAGAAACTCCTGCAATAATTTTCTCAAAGGATAATGGCTACTCTTGGGAAACTCGAACAATGGGGGAAGATGTTGGGACGCCGAATCCTCGTAAAAACTCAGAAGTTGCCACTGACTCCGATTCTAATGCATACCATATTTGGACCGGGGGGGATTTTGGCATATATATGTCAAGAAGTACTGATTCGGGAGATTCTTGGGAACAGGAAAGTACTCGAATTAGTCCCATTGAGGTAATATCTACAACTTTTCCTCAAATTGATGCTGGAGATCCGGGGCGTATTGCAATAACATATCTAGGTAGTGAAAACTCAACTGAGCTAGGGGGCCTAGATATTGATGGTCAAGTATGGGGTGGTAATCCACATTATGCAAATAGTAATGTGAGCTATTACCTATACATTACATACAGTCTAAATGCATTAGATGCAAACCCAATTTTCCATACCGTTAGAGTATCTCCAGATCCTGTGCAAATTGGGAGTATATGCCTGAATAGTGGAGATTGCAGGGATATCGGTGGCTCGAATAGAAATTTACTAGATTTCAATGATTTACATATTGATCGAGAAGGTAGAGTATACGTTGCTTTCGCGGATGGATGTACTGGAGTTTGTGCCACTGGAAATAATTCTCAGCCAGAAGATTCGCGTAGTAAAACAGGCGGCATGTATTACTTAGGAAGCGGTCCAAGCCTATATGAGTCGGTTGGAAATTTAGTTGAGTTTGGGACAAGTTTATGAAAATCAGATTGCATCAATTCCTCTCCAAATGTGGCGTTTTTACCTCAAAAAAAGAGATAAAAGAAGCAATATGGAATGGAGAGATTCAAATTAATGATTCAATAGTGAAAGACATGAAGTTTGAATTTAATACTAATACAAAAAATGTCTCTTATCGAGGTGAAATTCTAAAATTACCCGAAAAGAATTATTATTTCATAGTGAATAAACCGGCCGGATATATCTGTTCAAGATTAAATAACCAAGAAAGAGAGTTTGGTAAAAAATCTATATTCGAATTATTCGAAAATAGAGTTTCTAAAAATGTCTATCAATCATTAGTGACGGTAGGAAGGTTAGACGAAGACACTACAGGATTACTATTGATAACTACTGACGGTAAAATAGTCGAGAAAATAACAAATCCTGAAAATCATATCTCAAAAAAATATCTTGTTAAAACAGAGTTAGAAATTACTGAAGAAGAAATTATGGCAATTAGAGAGGGGATTGCTATCAAAATAATTGAAGATTCCCATATAGAAGAATATGTATCAAAACCGGCCCATATAATTCTTCAAGAGGTAGATGTCGCAATATTGACAATTCATGAGGGGAAAAAAAGGCAAATTAGGCGTATGTTCGATGCATTAGGGAACTATGTTTTGTCAATACATCGTTTAGCAATTAGCGACATGAAATTAGAAGATTATGAGATTAAGAAGGGAAATTTTAGAGAGGTTTCTAAAGAAGAGATTTTAGAAAAATGCTTCTGATTAGGAGTCTTGGGAACAAAAAATATCCAAAACTTTAGGATATAATTCATGTTCAACTTTTTTTACTCGCTCTTGTAATTTCTCTATTGTATCTCCTTCTAATATCGGGACCTCTTGTTGGGAAATTATTTTGCCAGTATCGACCCCTTCGTCAACTAAATGTACTGTGCAGCCAGTTATTTTAGCACCATCAGCTAATGCGTCCCGATGAGCATGGGCACCAGGATATTTAGGCAATAATGAAGGATGAATGTTGATTAGTCTGCCTTTCCACTTACAAACAAAGTTGGGTGTCAATATTCTCATATAACCGCTTAATACTACAAGTTCAATATTTGAATTAAGCAAAATATCATGTATCGAATTTTCATGCATTATTCTTTGCTCGATATTGTTCTTTGATTCGGGTAGAGGAATTGCTGCAACAGGTATGGAAAAATCTTCACCATATCGTAAACCTCCAGCATTTACATTATCTGAAATAATTAATTTAGTAATGTGCGTACATGGGTTTGATTGTTGATAGTTAAGGAGTGCAAGTAATCCTGAACCC
Organism: uncultured Candidatus Poseidoniales archaeon; assembly: GCA_964003245.1. GTDB lineage: Archaea > Thermoplasmatota > Poseidoniia > Poseidoniales > Thalassarchaeaceae > MGIIb-O2. Next base: position 31,801 of record CAXFIU010000014.1, on the reverse strand, counting down.
CCGCCAGATATTAGTACCGCTATTCGCAAGGGATCGTTGATTGAACCTTTACGAGGACGTGTGTATGGTTCACTCATACATATCGGAAAGGGTGAGTCCGCTTGAGAGTTTGCAATTATCTGATAAATTGATACATACCCATTTATGCCGTAATATTGGGTCGGAGTTCTGTGGACAGATTAGAAACTGTAGACCAAGTGGTCGAGAAATATTGTGTTTCTAGTAGTCCTATGAAAAGTAAGTTATATGTGGGAACTGGTTCATTATTCATCCTTTTTGCAATAATTGGGATATGGGTTCCTGGTTGGCCTACGGTATCATGGGCGGTTCCCGCAGCGTTCTTATTTTCATTATCTAGTGAAAAATTATTTAGAAAAACCCTGACTAATCCATATTTTGGAACGGCAATATTTGATTACTATGCGACGGGGAAAACAATACCTAAACATGCCAAATACGGCATAATTATTATGATTTTGATAATGACTTCTTTCTCATCTTATTTCGTATGGCTTGTGTCGACGAAAGGAGATGGGATATGGAATGATATGTCATCATGGAATGGTGCAGATCCTGGTTTCGGATTTATAACAATACTAATGTTTGGAATAATCGGTGTTTGGTACGTTGGAATGAAAGTTACAACTCGAGAATGAAATATTTACAAGTATGATAAAACATTACTTGATAGGTTAATTCTAATCTCAAGATATATATGAAACGTGGCTTTATGGGTTGTGTTTTGTTACTTTTGTTCTCTTTTAGTATTATATTTAGTAGTTCAGCCATATCAGAAGAAAACGAATATTCTTCATTATCCGAAGAAGTTATTATCACAGTAGATAGTACAAATTTAAGGTTCTCGCCCTCGGAAGTTACTATTACAGAGGGAGATATTGTGCGTTTTTTCTGGCAAGGGCAATTATTAGCACATAATGCAGTGGAAAATAATGAGGTCTTCGACTCCGGCGAACCGGGGAGAAATGTTGATTATTCGTTTACATTCGAAATCGGGATGAATGGAACCTATGAGTTTGTCTGTGAGCCACATGAAGAGGCAAATATGGTGGGAACAATTACGGTAAACCCGTTGATAATTGAAAATGAGGAAACGGATGAAAAGAAAGAAAACAAAGTTCCAGGGTTCTCTATCTTATTACTACTAACATCACTAGTTACAGCGGGAACATTGGGAAGGAGGAGAGATTATGGAGATTTTTAATTCAATGAATATGCCGGAATTAAAAAAGGATGAATTCATTATACCATTGTTTACTCTAGACACATTTCTTCTACCGGGTGATCAAATGATGATGAGGGTTTTTGAACCCAGATATAAACAAATGTTAGATGATATCGCATTGGACGGTTTGCCTTATGGGCATGTAATTTCAAATCCATCGATACCTGAATTAAACGAAATGTCTGTACCATTTGATGTTGGGACATTAGTTGAAATAAATGATTTTCAAGAGCATGGTTCTAATTTGTTATATCTAGCCAATGGAGGGAGGAGGTTTCGTATTAACTCACTAATTGAGCCGGCCTTAAAACCGGAGTTTTTTGATAGTGTATTTCCTTCTGTAGATGATTTGGTTGGAGAATATATTGAAGATTTTCCAGCAGGGAAACTCTATGTTAGAGGTATTGTAGAATTGATTCCAGAACTCGTAGGAGAAATTGACATTGCAAGATGGGATTACATACTTTCTCTTTGGAAATCATATATTGAAATTATAGCTCAAATTAACCAGATGGATGTTAATGATCTTGACATTGACGAAGAAGTCAACAACATGTTTCCAATTCCAGATGTTAAATCATTATGGAAATTATCAGCATTAATTCTTGATTCTGTTGAGAGTCAAATACTATCCTTGAATGCAGAAAAAATTGAGGAAATTTGTAGCTTAATTGAGTCAAATATACAAAATAAAATTGCAACGGTTCGATTGTTTAGACAATCTAATGAATAGGTCTGATAAAATGGATAAAGAGAATGAATTGAAAGATATTGAAGTTTGTTCAAACTGCTTTAGTCCCCGTATTGTTCCTTATATGGGCTACGAAACAGGAAAACGTTTCATATGCCAAGATTGCGATCATATTAGTGTTGTAACTATAATCTTTGAAAACTTGGATGAGTTAGTGAAAGCACTAAAAAGTAAAAGAGAAAGTTAGTTTAGTGCTTCGAAGATATAGAATATTCCACTAAAAATTATTCCAAACATCACCATGTTATGAATATGGGATGATTTCAATGATTGGAGCCATTTTTTGCCTACTCTAACACCCAGCAATGCTGAAATTACAAGTACAACTATTAGTGTCATCTGATCGGAAATTTCTTCTGTTCTGAAAAATAAATATACAGGTATTCTTGAAAGATCTACGCATAGTGCTAGTACACTAGCAGTTGCAGCATAGGCCATCTTATCAGGCAACCTTCTTGTAAGAAACATCGCCCTTAAAGCGCCTTGATGCCCAGACAATCCCCCCATGAATCCCGAACAGAAACCACCTAATCTATCATTAGATTCTGGAATTCGGTATCCGGTCCATTTTTCACTAATTGTAAGGATGGGTAATATTACTAGGAATATTCCTACTAACAAGAGGAGAGGATCATTGGGGACTTGGTTTTGTAACAATGCTCCAATTACAGCCCCCCCCACTAACCATATACCATATCTTCTAAATGCTTCAAAATTAACTGCTTCTTTTAATGCAAAATATTTGCCAGCATTATGTGCACAATGTACCACTGCTACAACTGCAACCGCCTCGTGAACAGGTAGTAAAAAAAGTACCAAAGGAGTTAGGATTGTAGAAAGACCGAAACCAGTTGGAACAGTCAATGCAGCAGCGAAAAAGGCACCCAGAGAAACAAGTACTATCTCCTCCATGTTTTATGGAAGTATTCGATATTAATCTACTTTCCACATAATATCTCAATATTTTGAATTGTTTGTATCAATGTAAAAATAATCTTTGACCTGTAAAGAACATAGAAATTCCATGTTCATCGGCAGCATCTATACACTCTTGATCTCGTATTGAGCCTCCCGGTTGCACAACAGTTGTAACGCCTATTTCATTTGCAGTATCAATGCCATCTCTGAAGGGGAAAAAGGCATCAGAAACCATCATTGATCCAACTGCCTTGTCACCCGCTCTTCTTGCAGCAATACGCACTGCCTCTACTCTGCTCGTTTGTCCGGGGCCAACTCCTACTGTAGCAAATCCAGTATCGGTCTGAGATACCAATACTACTGAGTTGGATTTTACCTCGGAAAGTACTGTTGAGCCAAATCTTGCTAAAGATATCAATTCGGGAGACCCTTGTGTCTTTGTAACACATTTTACGGAAGACCAATCGATGCTGGGCGGGCCTTGAATTTGCGCAACCCATCCTCCATCTAATTGCCTAATCCGTAATTCGTCTTCTCTAGGTAAGAATTTAGGTAAGGTAAGCATTCTTCGATTTTTCTTCAAAGATAAAATTTCTAAAGCTTCTTCGCTGAAACCGGGTGCAATTATACATTCTAAGAAATGCCCTCCGATTTCCTCTGCGGTTTCCTTTTCAACGATGGAAGTAAAGGCTACAACACACCCAAAAGCACTTTCTGAATCACTTGCCAATGCATGCTTCCATGCATTTTTTTGAGATGAATCTATGGCTGCTCCACAAGGATTTGTGTGCTTAATTATCACGCATCCATGATTGTGTATATTATCCATATCTCTCAACAAACCTCTTGCTATTCTCAAAGCGCCATCTAAATCTAAATAATTATTGAAAGATAGAGCTTTTCCTCCATGCTGAATAGCTGCTGCCAAACCACTAGGGCCTAATGCTGAAGATGTTGGGTAAAAGGAGGCGGGTTGATGAGGATTTTCGCCGTATCTCAAAGGAATTCCTTGCTCGGAGGCAAAATGGAGTCGGTTTGGCGTTTTTTCTCCTATGAAGCGTTTCTCTAATTCATTACTTACTGCGGCATCATAAGCTGCTGTACACTGAAAAGCAGCTAGAGATAATTGCTTTTTGATTTCGGAGCTAATTTGAGAAGGATCTCCTCTATTTTCTTTGAGAGCATCGATAACCATCTGATATTGGGTTTCACTTGTTAAAACTAACACATCTTTGTGATTTTTAGCGGCAGAACGAATCATGGTAGGGCCACCAATATCAATCATCTCAATCAATTCCGAATTGGAGACTGGGGGGTCCTTTGCCGCCACCGATTCGAATGGGTAAAGATTGACACAAACTAAATCGATGGTAGAATAATTCAATTCTTCTAACGTTTTCATGTCGTCTACCCTATCTCTCCTCACTAAAATACCGCCGTGAACAGCAGGATGAAGTGTTTTGACTCTTCCATCGAAGCATTCTGGGTGCCCTGTTGCTTCGCTAACATCGATTACATTAATTCCCGCTTCCCTAAGTTTTCTAGATGTCCCCCCAGTAGACAGAATTTCCCATCCCATTTCCGATAACGAAGTTGCCAGAGACTCTATTCCTGATTTTTCCCATACACTCAGTAGGGCGCGTGGCGCTGTCATATCAAGGCGTGGAAGCATAGGCCTTGAAGTGTTTGTTAGAAGTACTTTCAGTCGCCACGAGAAGAAATTACTTGGTCTATTCTGAGCATTCCAATTGTAGTTTCACATGCTAAATGTAATGATTCTGCTATTATTGTTCGAGGATGCCATGCTCTATCTATAACCGATACTTTACCGTTCTCATCGATTCCAAAAAACTGTTCTTGGTTTCTAGTTGCTGCCCTCAATTCAAGTATACTGTCTAATGAGTCATTGCCTGAGTTTTCTACAAGTGCTCCAGGAATTGTCTCCATTGCTCTAGAAAATGCTTCCATTGCTAAACGTGCACGGCCTGGTTCTGATTCAGAGGATACTCTAACAGCATGGGCTATTCTACTGTATATAGCCCCACCTCCGGGTAGAACTTCTTGGTCTTCCATTGCTAATGATACCGCTCTCAGGCCGTCATGCAGTCCTCTGATTATTTCCTCTGTAGCGATATCTCCGGAACCGCCAACCTCAATTGTAACTAATCCTGGTTTATTGCATCCATCTATTCTAATTATATCTTCGACCATGTCACTTGCTTCGTTTCTTTCCCAAACAACAGAAGCACAAAAGCCCAAATCTTTCGTTTCGATATCAGATATTGAATCTACAACTTTTGCACCGGTAGAAGATGCGGAATTATGTATCTCAGATGAGTCGAGTTCCCCTATTGCAAGGATATTATTATCTGCAAGATTATGTAAAATGTCGCGATCTATTTCTCCACCGCACAAAACTAGCGATGCTCCACTATCTATTAATGACTGTGAAATACTATTCTTTCTATCTTGCTCAGCATCTACAAATGCCTCTAATTGATCTGCTGATGTAATCTGTATCTCAGCAGTTCGCGACATTTTGCGAATTTTGATGTCGCCAGAAATTACTGCCACCTTAACATCGGAAAGTTTGTTTGGTAAACTGTCCATCAATACTCTACGACGGAAAGCTACTCCATGTATTATTTGCGAATCGCGAATACTCCCAGTATTAGATTTGAACATAGCAATATTCTCCGCCCTAGGGATTTTCTGTGTCTCAGATATTGATGTCAAAGATTCTACAATAATAGATGAAAATAAATCTAGAGCCCCCTCTGTTCCTTTACCGGTTAATGCCGTTTCAGCGACTGATAATAATTTATCATCATCAATTTCTCTTGAGTCTAAATTTATTTGCTTTTGAGCGATTTCAAGAGACTTACGAAAACCTTCGACCAAAGTCAAGGGGTGTAATCCTTTCTTGAGAAGATTATTTCCTTCTTGGAGAAGGCTACCGCAAAGAAGCATGGTTGTAGTAACTCCATCTCCACAGTTTTCCTCTTGAGAATTGGCCATTGAAACCATCATTTTTGCAGCAGGATGTTTGACTAATAGTTCTGCTACAATTTTCGCTCCATCATTCGTCACTGCAGTGGTCCCATTGGACTTATAGAGCATCTTGTCTAAGCCCTTTGGACCGAATGTTGGTTTCAATAAATCTGAAAAAACTCTTGCTGCATTGATTAATTTTTCTTGTACTGCAGTCCCACTAGTGATGCTGGTTTGTTCCGGTACAATGACAACCGGAGGTTGCCCCGCCCCATCACTCATGGACTAATCGGAACTATGGGCTGTCATGAATCCTTTGAATGCTAATTTGATGAATTTTAATATTCAATGAGCAATAATTCTATCCGTAATTGATTACGCCGAAGGGTCGTGGATAGGGTTGTTAGTGTTGTTTGTACTATGCTAATTTTAGCAACAATGGCATATTCCGTTACTCCTGTTTCAGCACAATTATTGCCTGAAGTAATATTGACATGTGATGATGATGCTGAAATTAATTCGGGAGATACAAAAACAGCAATAATAACGTGTGAAGTAGAAAACCCAGGCATGTTTCAAGAAAAAGTGGAGATTCAAGTTGAATCTGGAGAGTTGGCGAATGCGGCACCTGGTTCAATGATAGTAGCACCGGGAGATGCTGTGGAATTTCAAATAGCATTAAGATCCGATGAAGCTGAAGAACCTGGAGAAATTCCGGTGAATGTAACGGCAACTGTTACCGAAGTTAACGGCATACCTCATCCATTGGGGCCTTCCGATTCTGAAGAAATAATCATCACAATTATCGAATATCGGTATTGCGGAGCTTCAATCGGACAGGGCGGAGGGGTTTTTGACGGAGGAGATGAAATATCCATTTCTGCTGCTGTCAATTGTAATAGTAACAAAGAAGGAGAAGTAAGTTATCAAGTCCATTTGATAAAAAATAGCATGGGTTCATCATCTTGGCCGAATGGGTTTGAAAATATCAATGGCAATTGTGATGTAGATGTCGGAGTCGGAGAAACTGGAGGAAATTGTAACTTTAGGATTGGCACTCCTGATAACCTAGATAGTGATTGGGAGGGTTGCATAGTAATCATAGAGGTAGGTGAAGTTAGGCCGAATTCTTGTCCTAATTCTAATAAAGTTGATGTTAAAATCAAGAAAAAATCTGCAGGCCTCGGGCTTGAATTGGGAGGAAACGAGTCACTTATTGAACAACTGGGCATAACTGAAGAACAATTGCCAGTAATTGGAGGAGCTATTGGAATAATTTTGGTTATTTTTGGAGGATTTATTTATTATCGTAGAAAGGGCCGAGAATACGAATAATAGTTATTCCAAGACTAGTATGTGCCATCTCAATATCATTGTCCAAAATATTGCTAGCCCCCATGATGCAGTACTAGGGAAATCAAGTAAATTGGAATAAACAAAGTACTGAGTCACTGTGATTAACGTAATTACTGAAATGTCGATTAAATTAGGGTAACCCCAACCGGATTCCCTAGCAATATGGTCTCTATTCTGTATAACCCAAATTATTGAAAGTGTGAAAAAAAGTACAATCAGATGTCCTATAATCCATCCAAGAGATGATCCAAATGCAGACTCAATACTATCTTGGAAGGTTCCCAAAAAGAGTGAGGCAATGTCAATCATGATTCCGACGGTCAGATGCTCATTATTGAATTGAATGTACCAATATTCTTTATTTACAATTAAAAATTATCAATTATTTAGTTGATTTTTAATTTGGTCCGACCATTGGCTAGTATCAAAATCTGTAAGTTTCTCGAATAATTCTAGATCTTGAAGTATTTCTTTCCCGCAAGTATTGTAATGTTTAGAATTTAAACTATGAGTTACTCCCTTCTTACTCAATAATGGAAGGTTGTAAATATTGAAATCTCTTTTTTGTAGTTTTTCAACTATTGGTTTTTTTACGAAACTAGGAATTATTGAAAATAGTAGCCTAGTTACTTTGCCTACAAGAGTCATGGGTCTTCTAGATGCTGCGCTGTTCGAATGGCGGTTTTCGTCAACATTATATTCAACCGGTTCAAGATTGAGGAAAATTTCAATTCTCTTTAGAGTGGAAAGTGGATCTGTTTTCAACATCGCACTATCAATGATTAGAAAACTGTCTAAATTGAATTCTTTAAGCCATCTTGACATCGATAAACCATACATTGAATCATCCCTTAAACGGTTGTCAGACCATGCCTTTTCAAAAGTACTCCAATCAACACCATTTTCCACTGCTTCTTTTGTATTTAGTATCATGTTCCAATGACTAAATGACCTAGAAACGGGCTCTCTAAGACAGAGTATAAATTTCGCTTCAGGAATTTTTTGTTTAATTCGAGAAGGTGCTAGTGGGCACGCAAAAGCATGTATTGAGGCGTCTAATTTAAGGCCCTTTTCAGAGAAAAGAGTTTCAAATCTTCCCCAATCTGGTTCTTCCTTATTACGTACAAATGTTCCACGGTGCGAAGCAATTATATTCGGCTCTTTTGGATTGGAGAGAGTGATTGAATGGTGTTGATCGAGGACATAAGCAAGCCAAGTTGTTCCTGCTTTGGGAACTCCAATTAGGAATACATCGACCTCTGGCAACTACAACAACTCATATTGTCGACTTACTGCATCATATTTCACTTTCATCGTATACGAAATTTCTTTTTCAATATAGATTATGTTTAGAAATAACCGTGTTGTTCAAGGGTAAAACCTTCTGCGAGTAAACGGAGATAGATAATGCACAGATATAATCAAACTCCAAATCTATTACTAATTGGAGGGCCTAAAACAGGCACGACATCTCTTATGAAATGGTTAAGATCTCATAATTCAATATATCATCCTTGGCCGAATGAGAGTCACTTTTTAATGGCCGGTGCAGCTGAATTTCCTACAGCCCCAATATATTCAAAGGGGACAATGATTATCCCTCCTGAGCCCTCATTTCAGGGTTATCAAAATGAGCCTTGGATTATAGATAAATCAGCTTTCCATCTCTACTCCGAACGTGCACTCAGAACTGTTCAAGAAAACATGCCTGAAGCGAAAATTATCATTACATTACGTAATCCTATTGATTTAATGTTAAGTATGCATCAAGAACATTCAAAACGACTGGTAGAATACAACACTACTCAAGAAGAAATGCTCATTAAAGCGAAAAATGCTGATTTTAACGCTGATATTGATAATTCGGAGACTTGGAGTTTTCTGGGATTTCCGCGTATGAAGGCATCTACTTTGAAGTGGGTAGAAAAATTGGGAGAGCAGGTCAAGATTGTTCCTCTAGATTCAATTAAGAATGATTCTCTTGCAACTATGAATGACATCTTGTCTTGGTTGGATTTAGAGCCACTTCCAGAAGATACTAAATTACCCCGATACAATGAAGGCGGGAATATGAATCCTGCGAAATGGGCGAAGTTTTTGAGACAACCGCCTAAATCTATCATTAGTCTAGTTAAGTTGCTAATACCATCTCAGAAACTAAGAAAAATGATTTTTGAACCATTAAGAAAACCCGGATTTAATCCGAAAAAAACCTCTCGCCCAGAATTGGATGAAGGGATGAGGAAGGAGCTTGAAATCGCATTCAAAGAAGAGATTGATTTTCTAGAAAATATAGAGTCTTATATTAATCCAGAATTATTAATCATTCACTGATTTATTCATTTAAATATTCAGATCCTGTTCAAACTATTTACCGATGGAAACTTAGAGTATTAACTAGCCGCACATATGTGAGTGACCCGAAGAAGCGGCTATTGGTTGTCAAGGCGGCTATGACTGTGAATGGAGGGGCGGCGAGAGATTTGTTGAGAAATTTGCCTGCAATATCAGAAAAATTCGAAGTGCGTTTTTTATCTCTAAATTTGTTACAAGAACAACTAATTAAAGTTCAATCTTTAGGTATTGAAGCAATATATCCAGAAAAACAATGGGAACCTGTAGGAGGATTGTGGAATGAAATTACAGCCGGACAAGAACGCGGTGCTTTGGCAGCATGGAAAACCGTTAATGGGATTCAAGATATTATCGATTGGGCAGAAGTGATTCATCTGACAGGAGGGAATGGTTCTATGGAATTTCTTAAATTGGTTCCTAAAGAAAAATTACTACATTTGCACTTCTTAGAATCTAAACCAGGAATACATGAGGAAATTAATCACCTGAATCCTGATGGAACGGGGGTTTGGCGCCCTCGTATCTTACATTTCTTACAAACATTCCAAAGAAGAAGAATTGAGAAATCATTTCAATCATTTATTGGAAATGATAAATGGATTGTAAGTGCGAATTCTAATTTCTCAGCTTCGAAATTAGAAAGTATTTACAAGATAAAGGGAGGAGTATTGTATCCTTCGGTAGATCTTTCTGAGTTCCCTAAAGATGAGTTTGTTGGAGAAAAGGCGTTATTCGAAAAAATAAACCTAGGAGTTGAACAAAGTTATGTAGTAACAATCGGCCGAATTTCTCGTTTCAAAGGCACATATGAAGTGGTGGATCACATTAAAGAAAGTGGTTTGAATTTAGTAGTAATTGGAGGTAGTTCGCCTGAGGAAAGAGTATCTCTAGAAAATTATGGACGAAAATATAATGTTAAAGTCAGAGTTCTTTCTAATCTTTCTTCAATAGAAATGTGTTCAGTAATGCGAAACGCAGCCGCCATTGTAGGGTTGGCACACGGAGAGGCGTTTGGATTGACGCCGATTGAATCTATGGCCCTTGGGGTGCCCCCGATTTTTGTTAAAGAGGGAGGGTTTTGTGAAACAATTGTTGATGGAAAGAATGGTCGTTTGATAAAACGTGGAGCATATGATGATTGGACCAAGGCCTTAACACAGGTTAAAGATCCCGAAATAAGAAATAATTGGGCAATATCGGGAATTGAAAGAATAAAGCAATTGGGGTTAACTCCAGAAAATCATTCTATCAGATTATATGAAAAGATACAGGAGATTGGTTGAAAGTTGGGATGTTTATGATTAAAATTTACTCAAAAAATATTAATCTCCAAGACGGCGTACAAAATTCTGAGGAGAGGTTGACATGAGAGGAACTATCCATTCAATAAATATCAGCAGAGAAGGAGGGGTTCCGAAACTGCCAATTAAAACCACGAGGATTATGTATGGCGGTTTGGAAGGTGATTACAACAAATTTAGAGCCGAAAGGAAGGGAGGAGACCCTGGGAGAGCTGTGAATCTCTTCTCGCTAGAGAGGATTCACCAACTACAAGCCGAAGGCCACTCAATCGGAGTCGGTTCCACAGGGGAGAATTTAACGATAGAGGGAATGGCATGGGACACCCTAGAAGTTGGTATGGTTCTGAAGGTCGGTGGAGCCACCATAGCCCTCAGTGAACCTTGTGTCCCCTGCTCTAAGATTGGGCCCTCATTCATGGATCGAGACTTCTCAAGGATTGATCACGACAAGAGGGTCGGTTGGTCAAGATGGTCTGCTAGAGTCCTATCTGAAGGAGATGTTAGTGTTGGAGACCTTATCTCTTTGATACCTATAGAGGATTAGGGGAGATTCTGAAATACGCGTAGCGCTTCCTCGGAGTCCAAGCAGAGGTACCCGAGTGGTCAAAGGGGCTGGGATGAGGTCCCAGTGCGTAGTGCTTCGCAGGTTCAAATCCTGTCCTCTGCACCACAATTAATGTTCAGACTCGACTAGTATATCGTTCCGGTATTAACTACTGGCGTGGTGTCTGTTTCAGAACAAAGAACAACTAGTAAATTGCTTACCATAGTTGCTTTTTTGTCTTCATCAAGCTCGATTATCTTCTTTGAGCTAAGTTGTTCTAATGCTTCTTCAACCATGCCAACTGCTCCTTTAACTATCTCCGTTCTTGCAGCGACTACAGCGCTAGCCTGTTGGCGGCGTAGCATTGCCTGTGCAATTTCTTGAGAATAAGCAAGGTGACTTATTCTAGCTTCAAGAACTTCTATTCCTGCTTGCTTGAGACGAGCTTCTACCGATTCTTGAAGTAGTTCGGCAATTTCTTCTTGATGGCTTGACAAAGAAATGCCTCCTATATCCTTGTCCTCAATTATATCATATGGATATGCGGTTGCCATGGCTCGAAGTGCTGCTTCACTCTGAATCTGGACATAATGATCGTAGTGGTCAACTTCGAAAAGAGCTTCTGCAGCATCAAAAACTCTCCATACTACCACTGCACCGATATCAATTGGATTAGCATTCACATCATTAACTTTCAATCTAGCAGATTCAAAATTTCTTATACGCATAGAAATTTTTTGTTTGTGATAGAACGGATTAAGGAAAAAGTGAAAACCTTCTTTATTCACTGTTCCGGAATACTTTCCAAAAAACTGCACTGTAGCGGCTTCATTTGGTGCTATGATAATATAACTATTCCAATAGATAAGCCAAAGAGGACCTGTGAATATCATAATCAAAAATGCAAGCCCGCCAAGGGCACCGCCTGCTCCCGTCAATATCAGCAATAATAGATTAATAAAACCAAGAACAATGAAATGAAGGAATATTCCAATAAAACCATTCAATGTATTTTTCTCAAAATCTTGTGTAATATTTTCTTTTCGTCTAACTATTTCGCTCATAGTATCGCCTTCTAACTCAAAGATGGTGGTTCGCACTAAATACTTTATACCATTATTAAGCCAAAATTCAACAAAAAACAAGGTTTAGTTTATATTCCGCCATCATATCGATATTCATATGCACATAGCAGGTAAAATTTTTCTTGGCCTAGGAGTATTGATTACATTGGCAGGAGTTGTGATGACGATTGGCGGAGGTGCAGCTCTAAGCGATGCTGGACAATGGGATGTAGAAGAAAAGAGTGAATTCAGCGGATCTGCGGGAGCTACAACTTATTCTTTTAGTGGCGAAGATATTCTTGTAATGGTTAGTGATGATGTGAGGTGTGATGAATTTACTATTACTATGACAAATGAGACCGGAGAAAATCATCTAAAGACTGACTGTGAAGATGATGGTGAAAAACCATGGGGCTGGGAGGATGATCCTAGCGGGTGGTATCACATGGCTACTATTTCATTGTGGGATTATAACAGTGGTGAATATACTATTGATGCAAATGAAAATTATGAGCTTGTGCCAATGTGGGATATAATTCTAGAAGAAGGCGGAGAAGCCGTTGGTGGATTCTTTGCTGCATTAGGAGGAGGGTTTACAGCTTGTTGTGGTGTTTTCTTCCTGCTCCTAGGAGGCATATTTGCTATAGTTTTGAAGGAACCCAAAAAGACTATGATTACAGAACCTAGTAGTTTTACTACTGATAATTGATTTCTCATAGGACCGTTTAGTTCAACAAGATATTCGTGTTCCGAGAGATATGAAGCGTACAGGCGTTGCTGGTTTACTTGTAATGCTGATGTTATCGGCGCCACTAACGGGATGTTTTGCTGAATCAGAAAATCAACCCAAACAAGGCGATTTAGATGTCGGTATGGCTACTCTAGAGGGAGGGTTTTTCCAAAATGTAGAGTTGTCGGCCTCTAATTCTATGTCTGTTTTTATTCCTTACTTAATTATTGAAGACAGTTCCAATTACATACAAAATTCTACAATTGTTGATTTGGAGAAGGGTGAATCGCACACTTTGTCAATATTGGCGCCCCCAAGAACTGAAAATATGGTTTTCATAATCGGAGAATTTGGTAGGGACTTTTGGCCAATTCGAGATCAAGATGAGTCTTGGATGAGTTGGGTAAGTAGAGGCGGAGATAGAGATAATTCAAATAATGGAATTGAAAGAATCCCGGCTTCTGGAAATAATACATATGATACTGTAAATCATAGTTCAAAAACAGGGGGTTCGGTAATTGTCAAAATCGTACCGATTGATAGATCGATGTCTCTATCTAAGGACGAGGGCGGAGTTCATTCAACTGGAATTGTGAACGGTAGGGACGTATATGATCGGTTGTATGAAATAAGTGACCCAACCGATTCTTTTGATATTGTGGATGGGAAGGAAGGATATTATGATAGGTGGGCTGGTCAAGGAAATCCTGCTTACGAAGATGCGGCTCAATACCTAATTAGTGAAATGTCAAGTTTTGGTTTAGAAGTAATCGGACATAGATATGAATTTACAGATATTACAGGATCTCAGAACCCAGAAGCATACAATATTTGTGCGTACAAATGGGGCACAGAAGTTGAAAATGAATGGTTAGTTTTTGGTGCTCATTTTGATGTTGCTCCTCCTGTCAACGGAGTATTACTTGATCCTCATATCATTGGTGAAAGAACTTACGGCACTAGAGTTGGGGCATATGATAATACTGCAGGCACATCAATGGTTATGGAAACTGCGAAAGCTCTGGCTAATTTCGAAAGTAGGAGAACAATGGTTTTCTGTCTTTGGTCTGGTGAAGAAGGCGGCAAAAGAGGTTCAGATTATTGGACGGAATACTATGTTGGCGAAGATAATCCAGATGTGACTGTTACCAATTACATCAACCTAGATATGGCCGGCGTGAATTGGCCCGGAGGCGGGGGTGCCCCCCATGGCGACCCTGATCCTGCAATAGATGAAGATGGGTATCCTAAGGATGCGGAAGTTTGGCCAATGAGAGTCTACATAGGACCTGGTCCAAATCATGATCGTTTAGATCAGCCTGGAATGGTTGGGCTTTCTAATTGGATTGGGTCTGATGCTTTGGGTTTGGAAGAACAAATGGGAACACTAGTAGGAACTAATTATTCAGCAGATACATGGAAAACCAGTGTTTGGTTAGATATGGATCGGCCTGAGATTATTGTTTACGAAGACACCACTGCAAGGAGCGATCATGCTAGTTTCCAAGATAATTTAGATGTTGTAACTATTGGTTTCGGAGGATTAGTAGACGGTTATTGGTGCTATCATCAAGTATGTGATACTTTAGATGAAATGGAAGAATGGATGGATACTACTGGCAAAAACTACGGTGAAGAAAATACTGGCGTAGCTAATGTAGTTAACAGCCTCGATATGATTACTTGGTGGGCCTTAATGACATTCTTTCATTGTGATGAAAAACCTATTACAAATGCGTTAATCTAAATATTCTAATGAGGATAAACTATGTCTTCAGGAAAGTATGGTAACAACAATGGCGCGAAAGATTTGTCTGACTGGGGTAGACCGATTGCACGTTATTTTGCGAATCTACTAAAAGATACGAAAATTAGTGTATTGATGGTCACGAATTTTCATCTATTATTATCAACTTTCTGTGCCTGGTTAATTTTACAAGAGTATATTGTCGAAAGTTGTGTTCTTCTTGTCATAAAAGGCGTTGTGGATGCTGTAGATGGAGAGTTGGCAAGAATTAGAAAAAGGCCATCTCATGTAGGGAGATATTGGGATACAATTGCGGATACTATTGGTTTGGTTCTAGTAACATATGCATTCGGGCAATATCTTGAATGGGGCAATCTATACATTTCAGGAATTGTGATTGCTGTACTGTTCCAATATTCTCTTTTCAATCATTTCTCTGTAAAAGCGAGAGCTGTTGGTTCAGGCGATGATACAAGTCGTGTCGATGAAAAAATCTGCCCTGTAGCAAAACCTTGGGAAAAACAAATTCATGTTAATTTTCTTCATAAAATATACTTAATTGGTTTTTCTTGGCAAGACCAAATAATAGATTTCGTAACCGGTGAAGGAAGTGAAGATTTATCTTTTGAATTGACTGTGTCTTCAATGCTTGGTTATGGCTTTCAATCAATCATTATACTAATTTTAGGGCTGTCAATGAAAATAAATTTATTAGATGATTTGATACTATATGTGAATGGCGGGATAATGATTTTGACTATTGTAAAGAGTCGAATCTGACCTGTGTCGGCTGAATCTTAAAATCTGAAATATGTATCTATCCTATAAGTGAACTAAGTTCTGTACTATTGAACCAAACTAAGCTAAAACATACTATTAACCAGAAGTAAAATATAAAATCTGACCAATTTTTAATTTTTCTACCATCTAATGGACCGAATGGGATCATATTGAATAATGCCAGAGTGGCGTTAGAAATACACCACCACCATAACATGCCCTTGTCACTACCTCCAAAAGCAACCGTGAATGCGCCCGATGTTTCTAAACCGAGTAAAATTAAGATTATCCCAATAATCCAGAGAATTATGTTACTGACCGGTCCAGCCAATGCCACTTTGCCGAATTGGGATTTTGAAGTGTTGCCATAAATCATCACTGCTCCCGGCGCCATGAATAACCACCCTGTTAATGCCGCTAGAATTATTCCGAAGCGTAAACCGCCCGAAGAGGCTCTAAATTCCGCCCAACAACCATAAATTCTAGCCGTGATTTTATGAGCGATTTCGTGAAATAAAAAGGCTGGGCATATTACCAAACCCAATAATATCCCTGATTTGATAAAATTTAAAGGATCTGTTAATGCGTTGAATATCCCATTTGTAGCGAAAAATCCTAATGCCACAGTAAAGGCCAATACTGCCTTAAACAGGTGTTCTTTTTCAACTCTTGAAAAATGCCAGATTGAGCCAGTATGGACTGGTTTTGGTTGAGATTGTGTTTGTGAAAAAGATCTGAAAAATGGCTGTCCGGCACTTCCGGTAACCACTCTTATGTGTGGTTTTCGCCAATTTCCATCATCTCTAGCACGTGTATGGGTCTTGGAATTATTATTGATTTTTTCAAATGGGTCTTCGTCTAAACGCCATGCTCGTGGGTCGCGTTTTTCAGCCATCGTAATAGTCCCATATATTCATCTTGTTTGAATGCTCGTAATTTCAGCCTTCATCTAATAACTCATTCACATCTTCAAGTAATTCTTCCCAATAGGATTCGCTAGTTTCTGGGTTTTTGTCACTTATTTTTAGCAATAGTTCCTCTATTTCTTCTGAATTTAATGCTTCAGTACTTCTTTTTCTATTACTAGCAACATCACGAATTAGTGATTTTTGAGGTTTTTTCCTTTGTATTTCAAATCGCTCTTTGACCTCTTCGGCAGTTTTAGGTTGGGCCTTGCCCTGATGCTTATCTATCAATGATTTGTAGTATGCCATAGTCTCTGAATGGACAGCGTTTTCGATAAAATCAACAGGATTAGCAAGCATAGTTACAAATTCTCTTGAAAGTCTGTCAGCTTTAGATATTGCAACTCCTGAAGATATTTTATCACGTACTTTTACATGTGATGAAATACAGCCTCTACATCTCTGTGATCCAGCAATATCAGGCGCGTCACAGGATAAGCAGCAAATGGAAAATCCCATCTGCTCCATAGCCCGCCTTGGCAAAGACATATTGTAAAGGAAACATGGTTTGGTGATGAATCCTACTAATAATTGAGTGCTTTTTACTGAAAACAGTATTTGATAAATGAATTATTGTAGTAAAATAACTATGCGACCAATAAAAACTGATTTGGGTGTTGCAGCCTGTTTAATTGAAAATAATAAAATTCTCTTAGTTAAAGAGGCGAAAGGGCCACAAAAAAATCTCTGGGGTTTACCCAAAGGCTCTGTTGATGAAGGAGAATTGCCACAGTTAGCAGTAAAACGAGAATTGCTAGAAGAATGCGGCATAGATGCTGAAATAAGAGGATTGGTTGGGCTTAGAGAATGTCTAACTAAACAAACACCGGCTATTTTCCTTGCCTATCTTGTCGATTCGAGGAATCCAATCATAGATATTAGTAATGATGAAATTGCAGACTATGGTTGGTATGAAGTAAAAGATTTTCAAAAGCTTTCTTGGATTAGTGAAGCTATGAAAGAAATTGCAGAGAAAGCCGTAACTAATTATGAAGGAAAAATGATTGATTATTCCAAGGAAAGAGGACGTAGCTATTTCTTATATCTTTAAACTAATTATTGGCAGCATCTGGATTCTGAGGTGTAACTAGTACAGTTCCTGAATCACTGCTTATATGAGGGATCGATAATTGCGAAATTGAAGGTAAAATATGAACTGTGCAACTTGGACCACATGCAGGTGCAAGATAATCTTCTCCAGACTCTGTGAATACGATATTTATGCCATGTCCGGCAGGAAGTATGGCATCAATTGCTTGGAATTCCATCATCATAGTAACTTGTTGTGAAGGGAATACTGTTTGAGGTTCATAACCTCCTGCGTGGTATCTGATATCCATAGTTGCGTGGCCCAATCTGATTCCGGTTTCAGAATCCCTTAGCTCTGCGAATACCTGTCCTCCATCCATTGTTGCTACTGCTTCTAAATGCAATCTAATTAATCCTGAAATTAAGATATCTTCTGTCTCAGAAAGTGCCGAACATGTTGTTGTTACAGTCTGACCGCCTCCCACGCCGGGAAGGCCTCCTCCAGTAAAGGCGCCAGAGCTAGAACAACCCGATAATGGTAAATTATACCATTCTAAATCTTCAGGTGGCCATGTTTCTTCTATACGCCATTGGCCATCATTTCGTTGTACTTGAGCAACAAGTTCTGGTTGAGGGCCGACTCCCTTCAGATAATACTCATACCATTCAAACAAATCTTGAGCCCAGTCCCAGCGAGTCATGTTATGAATCGCTTCTCCTCCGTATCCACTATCTTGGGCATTATGTTTCGTCCATTGATCAGGGTAATTATGTTCCCATTGCCCCAATATTCCTCTAATCTCAAATCCGGCATCGATGTAATCTTGATACCAATTAACCCCTATAGGCCCTCCGAATACTTGGTGTGGATCTACATTCCAATCTTGTAATCCTTGGACCCAATAGACACTTCCATTCCAATTTTCAAATGCTTTGTCGATATGGCTTCTTTCGTCATAATAGTTTGACATGTAAGGGTCTAGTTCGCCGGCTCCATAAGTAACGGGGCCTGCGAATAATCCTTCAACAATATCTGGACAAACATTGTCTAAATCATCTTCATCATAGTCCACAGTGCTAGAAAAATAATTCATATGCATGACTTGGCTTCTAGCTTCTGCACTGCCGTTTTTGTACAATAAAGGATGTAGTGCAGTTGTGCCAGATATTGGAACTATGGTCTTGAGATATTCGCTACCTAATGCTGCTGCTTCCCATTGTGTTGCTCCTTCATATGATTTACCATAAAGTCCTACATGTCCGTTAGACCAATTCTGTGAACCTAGCCATTCTACTGCATTGTGTATACCCCAACCTTCACCTGCGCCTCGGTAGTCAAAACAGCCACTAGAAAGTTCAGTTCCAAATACAGCTACCTGGGCAAAGGCATATCCATGAGGGACGAAATTTTCGAATATGAATTCGCCTCTACCTGCGCTTACAACATTAGTTGGAGTTGATTCGTCACCTTGTGGCCCATATGAAAAATAAGGACTAATTACTGCAATGACAGGAACCTGTTCTCCGGACAAAGTATTACTTGGAAGCCAATATGAAAGATGTACTTCTGATGTATCTGGGCCTGTTTCCCACACCTCCGAAGTATCTACTTCAATGAATGCCTCTTGGACTTCAAGTGCATAATAAGGGCCTTGTTCTAATGTATAAGAAAATGTATGATTGTCTTGCCATGAAAGAGTATGTCGATCATAAATTGATGGGTATTCTGATTGTTCGGAGACTTTATCGGCATTTGAATTACTGGAGAATATACAACCTGACATGCTGACTAATACGAAAATTAATGCCAAAGAAAGCGCATGTAGACGGTTAGCCATGGTTATCGGGAACGGTTTTAATATTGTAACCTATGTTTTCAAAAGCGTCTATTTCTCCGAAGTATCATGGAGGAAAATAGTGCTCACGAAAAACGGTGGATTATACTCGGAATTATGAGTTTAAGTCTTGTTATTGTGATGTTGAATAATGTCACTTTGAATGTGGCACTACCTGAAATGTCTAAAGATCTAAAGGCAGATAATAGTGACTTACAGTGGATTGTTGATTCTTATGCTCTGATATTTGGCGGTATGCTATTGGTAATGGGTGCACTGGGGGATCGTTTTGGAAGAAAGAGGGCTTTACAATTAGGATTAGTACTACTTGGAACCGCTTCTGCTGCGGCTGCATTTTATGCCGATTCCTCGAATGATGTGATTATTGCTAGAGCCGCTATGGGATTTGGGGCTGCTTTGGTTATGCCTGCCACCCTATCTATCGTAATCGTTGTTTTTCCTAGAGAAGAAAGAGGGAAGGCCATTGGAATATGGACAATGATGGCAGGCATTGGGGCGCCGATTGGTTTGTTAGTTGGCGGTTGGGCTGTAGAGAACTATGATTGGCAAATGGTATTCTTGATCAATGTTCCAATAATATTACTAGCTTTGATTTTAGGATTGGTTTTTGTTCCAAATTCAAAAGAAAATAAAAGAACTCCGTTGGATCCAATTGGAGCGTTTTTGTCAGTGGCTGCTCTTGGAACTATTTTGTATGCGATTATCGAAGCGCCCTCATTAGGTTGGACTAGCTCAGAAATTCTTGCTATTAGTTCGCTAGCAATTGTAATGAGTTATTTATTTGTAAATTGGGAAAAAGGTATCGAGTACCCTATGTTGCCTATTGGTTTCTTTAAATTCAAAGGTTTCTCTTTAGGATTAATAGCAATAATGCTAGCTTCCTTCGTAATGTTCTCTTTCATGTTCACACAAATGTTACACTTCCAATTAGTAAGGGGCCATACTGCTCTTGAAGCTGCAATTAGATTCTTGCCTCTTCCATTAGGGTTAATGCCTGCGGCTGCAAATAGTGATCGATTGTCTGCTAAATTTGGCAGTAACAATGTCATTTCAGTGGGGTTGGTTTTGATGACTGTTGCAATGGCAATATTCACTACTGTTGAAATTGATTCGGAATATATGCGATTAGCGTTTATCTTCTTGTTACTTGGATTTGGGATGGGGTTGACTTTGGCGCCTGCTACTACTGTAGTGATGGATTCTGTACCTTCTAACAAAGCAGGTGTTGGTAGTGCCACAAATGATGCTAGTAGAGAGATTGGGGGGGCATTAGGTATAGCAATAGGAGGTAGCGTTTTGAACGAATACTATCAAAGAAATATGACTATCCCTGATGGTTTGGAATTAGGGTCTGTTCCACTAGAGTCGTTTCCTGCTGCAATGCAAATCGGTGCTGAGATGCTAGAAAATGGTAATATGTTAGGAGCAGTTTTGATAGAAAATGCACAACTTGCATTTATGGAAGGTATGATTGCTTCGGCAACAGTAATGGGAATAATTGCTATATTGAATGCTATCTTAGTTAAATTATACATGCCTAGAAAAATAATTAATATTTCCACAGAGGAAGAATGATTATCCTAAACGTCTTTTTAATTCGGAAATTAGTTGTCTTGGTATTGGACTTTCGACTTTCATTACCTTTCCATTGGGATGTTTAAACCCGAGAGATGTTGCATGTAAGCAAAGTCTGTTGATGCTAGCTTTACCGAACCCATGTCTCGTATCTCCTATTACCGGACAGCCCAGGTTTGCCATGTGAAGACGGATTTGTGCTCGGCGTCCTGTATCTATTTTGATTCGGATTAAACTATGTTCAGGGCCTGTGTCTTCTAACCACCAGTTAGTAATTGCTGATTTACCGGCACGGCGCCCTTCTGGAACAAGTCTCATTCTCTTGTCTTTCATTTCCTGAATACGGCCTGTTTCAACACCCGAATTAGTAGGTGGTTTGCGATGAACAACTGCATGATATATTCGTTCAACAGAACGGTCTTTGAACTGTTCTTGTAGCATATCGCGTATTTCTGTTGAACGCGCAAATATCAAGCATCCTGATGTTTCTCTATCTAGTCTATGGACAAGATGGGCTCTAGTCTTCCCATTTTCCCAAGCCCAAGCAAAAACACGAGAAAACATGGTATCTGCTTCGCCTCGATCTGTCGCTACTGAAAGGAGTCCCGCTGGTTTATTGACTACTATTACTGATTTGTCCGAGTACATAACTTCGGGTTCTGGAATTGTAGTTTTGTATTTACCAGCTGTTTCATTACCATCTGATTTTGAAAGTACTGTAATTGTAGTGCCAGGAGAAATTATTGTATTGCCCTTATTCACTTTGATTCCGTCTGCTATTACACGTCCATGATCGACCATTCTTCGAAGAGAATTCTTTTTTGCATTGGGATGCAATAATGACAATATCTCGATTACGGTTGCTTCTTCTTGAACCGTGATGTTTGGGTCAGACATGGTCTTGGGAAATCGTTCAAACCATTCAAGTTTCTTAATGGATTGAGGATTTCAAGGCTTTCGACCAGAGATTGCTAAAGTGCCCACAAATCCTGACTTGAGTCCGACCCGTCGTGTTTCAACGTCAGTGAATCCGGCATCAACCATGCCTTGTCTCCATTGTTCTTCACTCAATGTTGTCATATGTACATTAAGAGATTCTGGCCAATCAAGACTTGCGGTGTTTTCTAAATAATGATCTACTCCTGCAATTAACACCCCTTTGTTATTCAGCCATTCGTTGAAGAAAGTTTTCAACATTTCCAATGGGTCTTTCAAATAATATAGAAATTCCATTGAATGAATTAAATCGAATTTCTGTGAAGGTTTCCATCCCGGAAGTTTTGCTAAATGGAATTCGCCCGTACTCTTTTGTTTTGCCTTGTTAATCATTTCAATAGAACCGTCAATACCGACTATCTTACTACAATTATCATTTGATTGTAATTTGCGGCATACCCAACCATTCCCGCAACCGACATCTATTGCTGAAAATGGTTCTTCAAGCATTGAAATTGCGATGTTTAACATTTCATTGACTGAATTTGCATGCCCACTTTCCATTCCTTCGTCTCTATTTCTAAGAGCCCATTCCGAGAATACTTCTGTCGCATCACGAATTGTCATAACAATGCCGATAGATATCTATTGCAAGAAGATTTTCATTTTAATTATCGAAATTGTCTATAACATAATTTACAGCATTTCTGAAAATCTTCATACCTTCTCCTTCGCCATGTTCTATATCTTCTCTAGTCCAAGTCGCACCTAACCATGTTGAATGATTGGCTTCAGGGTGTGGCATTAAACCAAATACTAATCCAGATGGATCACACACGCCAGCAATATTTCTCCAACTTTGATTTGGAGAAATAGGATATGGCAATATGTCATCACTCGATGATGGATATTCACTTGAAGGATCTACGTACTTTACAACTAATTGCCCGGCTTTACTCCAAACATCGAGGAGATTTTTATCGGCTGTAACGAACTTTCCTTCGCCATGACGTACAGGCACCCTGATTCTTGTCAATCCTTTAGTCCAAATGCAATGACTTTGAGGATCGAACTCTAACGTTGCCCAGCGATTTTCATAATGCCCTGAATCATTCAATGCTAAGGATGCTGTTTGAGTTAAACTGACATCGTCGTCACCGGGTAATAATCCCATTTTGACAAGAACTTGGAAGCCATTGCAAATTCCGATTACGGGTTTACCCGATTTGACAAAATTTCTTACTTGTTCACGAAGACCGAAACGTAACCTATTGCCCATTAATCTGCCACTTCCCAAATGGTCGCCGAATGAAAACCCACCAGGTACTGCCATGAGGTGATAATCTTCCAGATCCAGTTCTCCATTGACTAATCTATTCACATGAACTCGATCTGCTTTAGCGCCAGCCATTTCGAAAACTGCCATTGTTTCAGTTTCACAATTAATTCCAAAACCGGAAAGAACTGCTACTCTGGGTATCATTAATTTCTACCCCCATTCAAAGTACCTTTCCAAGAGTCTCTCAGTTCAGACATTGAAGCAGTCAACACGGGGACTTTTGAATTTGAAATCTTTATTTCATCGCCTGAATTGACTTTGCCTAAATAATTACATTCATGCCCTTTCATCGAAGCTTCAAAAATTTTAGAATTTTCAGGTTTTACGCTGACTAAAATCCTACCAAGGCTCTCCCCGAATAGAGCCCCCCAGTCATCCAAATTAATATCTGCATTGAATACCTCTGAAATATCTAAATCGGCTCCTGAATCGCAACCGAAGCAACATTCTGCTACTGCGGCTGCAAGTCCTGCATCACTGCAGTCATGAGCACTTGAAACTAATTCATTTGACATGGCTTTCGTCAGACTATGATAAAGCGATAAATTCCGAGATGTATCAATTTGTGGGACTTGCCCTCCGATTCCACTCTCTCCGTTTGATTCGTCGCGAAGCATGAAAGCTAATTCGCTAGCGCCCAGCTCTTGGTGAGTTTCTCCTACAAGATATATCATGTCTCCAACTTGTTTGAAGTCGCTAGAAACCGCCTTTCTTACATCTGAATGATTGCCAATTAAACTGAATAAAAGCGTGGGAGGGACGCTGATTTTTTCACCATCTAATGTTGCATCATTTTTCATAGAATCTTTACCGCTGATACATGGTAAATTGTAGGCTCTACATACTTCATCTAAAGCTCTGTTTGCTCTCACCAATTGTGCTAACTTGTAACGTCCGTCGGGTGTTTTTGCGGATTCTACAGGGTCTGGCCAACAAAAATTATCAAGACCTGCAATTAGTTCTAGATCTACACCAACACATACTGCATTTCGTAATGCTTCATCTATACTAGCTGCGGCCATAGCATATGAGTCAATGTCAGAATATCTCGGAACGATTCCGTTTGAAATCACTGCACCTTGTGTTTTTCCTTGAATTGGTGCAATTACTGCTGCATCCCCAGGGGCATCATGATTTACCCCACAAAATGGTTTGATGACTGATTGAGCAATTACTTCATGATCATAAGATCGTACCCACCATTCTTTACTAGCAACGTTGGGTCTAGCCATTAATCGAGACAAGATTTGCCCCATTTCAGCAGCATCTACTGATGGGAATGAAATTGGGTCGTGATTCGGAGTTTGCCACTCTGACTCCAGTTGTAATTGGGGGCAACCATCGTGCAAGAAAGAAATTGGTAAATGAGCAACTGTTTCATCACCATAGCGTACAACAAATGCTCCTGAGTCAGTAAATTGCCCTACTGCGGTCGCTTCAACTTCGTGTAATCTTGCTAGTTTTTCAAATGCTTCACAATCTTCAGGATTGATGCCGATTGTCATCCTCTCTTGAGATTCAGAAACCAGGATCTCCCATTTGCTCAACCCCGGTTGTTTCAAAGGTACTGCGGCCAAATCTAGATCTGCTCCGCCGGTTAATTCTGCTAATTCTCCTACACTGCTAGATAGTCCCCCTGCTCCGTTATCGGTGATTACTTGTATTAATCCCAAATCTCTCGCTTCCAATACCATATCTATCATTTTCTTCTGAGTTATAGGGTCGCCTATCTGAACGGCAGAAGAAGGACTGTCTTCTGTTAATTCTAGACTAGAAAATGTTGCTCCGTGAATTCCATCACTGCCTACCCTTCCACCGACCATGTAAATGATGTTCCCCGGTTGAGGTGTTTTGTCGTGACTTTCGCGGCCATCGGGTAATTTCCTAGGCATTATACCGACGGTCCCGCAATATACCAATGGCTTACCTAGATACCTTTCGTCGAAAACAATAGAGCCATTGACTGTAGGGATTCCAGACTCATTACCTCCTGCACGCACACCTGCGTGAACTCCTCGGAATACCCTTGAAGGATGGAATAACCCCTCGGGCAAGTGACCAGCATAATCAGGAGGACCGAAACAAAAAACATCTGTATTAGCTATTGGCCTTGCACCCAATCCAGTCCCCAAAATATCTCTATTGACTCCTACGATTCCGGTCATTGCACCTCCATATGGGTCTAATGCGCTCGGAGAATTATGAGTCTCTGCCTTAATGCATAGACTCCATGAATCATTCCAAGCAATAACTCCTGAATTATCATGAAATATACTTAGCAACCAATCAACATCAGATTGTATATCTAAAGTTGGTTTCATAATGTGTGTTTTGAATAGAGAATCTATGTATGTGTCTTCACCTGTTTCAAGATCTACATGATGGATTTTGGCTGCAAATATCTTGTGGCAACAATGCTCTGACCAAGTTTGGGCCAAACATTCGAGCTCGGCATCAGTTGGAGCGTTTTCTGGAAGACCTAATTTTCTTCTTTCGGAACGGACTTTAGGGCTTCTATAATTGGCTTGTATTGCCTTCATTTCTTTTAAATTTAAGGCCAAAAGACCTTTTTCACTAATTTCAATTAATTCTTCGTCGCTTACTTCTAAATTGACTGTTGCCGATGGTTGTTCCTTAAGCACTGGCCTCTCAGGAAAATCTAATTTTGGCCAGTTGGAAATAGAGCATTCTTTTCTATCGGAAATACTCGCTCTTTCTATCATTTGATTGTGTAACTTACTCGCCAACCATGTCGGAGAAACATCATTTGAAATTCCCCAAAACAAATATGTCATTGTTGTAGAAACTTGTGATTTTTCAGAAATTTGTGGAAAAATTGTTCTCAACCCATCTAATCCTGCTTGTCCGGCATTATCTGTAACGCCGGGTTTAAATCCAACAGTAATCGCAATTTCTGGAGATTTGGGGAATAATTTTTTGTTGTCGATTACTGATGTGTCGAGGGTTCCAAATTCAATAATTGGATCTGCAAATAAATCATATATCGCGCGTTCCGCTTCTTTTTCAGAAATATCAGATTTTACCTGATAACCCAACACCACTCTTACAGAATTTACTGAAATTGAATAATCTGATTCTAACATTGCTTTGATTGATTCTCCTCGAGCATCTGTCAAACCTTCTATGTCTTGTGTGACAACTTGAAAGTTGAAAACTCCTAGTTCGCCCATCTGGTTCCGCCGCCTATGAGTAGTTCCCGTAACAACTCGTCAATGAACAAAGCGGTGTGAAGCATAGGCTTAATGATACAAAAATAGGCGATGATTTACATACCTATAGTCTGTGTTTGAATACATGGAGGCTCAGACAGTATGGGGTTCAAGATGGGAAAATTGTGCAAATCCTTTGGCCCATCGTATTATGGAAGTGGCTACAAAAAAGAAATCGCTTGTATGCTTAGCCGCTGACATGGAGTCTGTCGCCGATTTAATAGAGTTAGTCACGGAGGTAGGACCGTATATTGCGGCTTTGAAAACTCACGTAGATATGGTTAAAGATTTCAACAAGGAAGATTGGGGGGAATTAACAGAATTGGCGGATTCATTAGATTTGCTACTTTTTGAGGATAGGAAATTTGCAGACATCGGAAAAATATCTCAAAATCAAATGGCGGGGATTTATGATATTCGCTCTTGGGCGGATATTGTAACTGCACACAGAATCTCAGGGCCAGATATTGTTGATGGTATAGCTGCCGGCTGGGCAGAAGTAGAACGAATCGGCGGAATTTTATTATTGGCACAAATGTCAAGTCAAGGAAATCTACTAAATCTAAATTATACAAAAGAAACTATTGAAACTGGAAAAGGGTCACCTCATGTAATTGGATATATTGGAAATGGAAGTTCGGCTGAAGAAATAAAACAATTGAGATCTTTGGTAGGCGATAGGCAAATGATTTGGACTCCTGGTATTAACTTAGATAGTGGGGCTGGAAAAATGGGTCAAAGATATGGCAATCCAAGAGATAGTATAGCATCAGGAGCAGATATCATCATTGTCGGTTCAGGAATACATGGGCAAAATGATCGTGTGTCTGCTGCAAAGGCATATGCCAATGCTTCTTGGAATGCACTAGTTGAAAGGAGCAAATGAATAATGGGGCCAGATGAAGAAGTTATTCTTTATGCCATATATTGGTTTGCAGCAATTGGGATATCACTTCTAACCATATTTATTCTTGCAAGAGAGGTGCTGAAAAGGTGGCGTCTTAATTATCGTCTAGAGAATAATGATGAAACTTTATTGGATGATTCTTCAGTAAAAATTGAAGTTGTAACCAGTGCGCCAAAAGGAAGTTCTTTTGTCGATTCTGTGCCTGCAGTTCTAATTGATAACAGTGAGTAGTTCATCATAATAATCTTGCAAATCAACATATTCCAAATAATGAGCTATTCCCAATGCAGAACTAAGAATTAATAATGATAATATCAGTAGTTTCAGTTTACGCCATCGTTTTTTCTTGGGTTTTTCGATTACTGGCTCAGGCGCCGTAGGAAGAGCAGGTAAAGGAGGGAGTGCGGGCAGAGGTGGAAGAGTTGGCGGAGTTGGCTCTTCTAATTCTGGATATAATGCGTCTAAATCCGGAAGTCCCGGTGCGTCTGGAATATCTCCCATAATTTCTTCCCATTTTTCATCTATATCGCTAAATGTCACAGGAGTAATGAGCGTGGCAACTGCACCCGATGAATATGCTGCATCTTGGGTTTTAGATAATCTTGTTTTACTAGAAACAAATATTATGCGAGCATTAGAATCTGTTTCTCTCATTTCAAGTGCTGCAATATGTCCATCCATTGTCGGCAGATCTAGTACAAGGAATACTAATTCCGGCTTTAGACGCACATATTCATCGACGGCTTTGTCGCCATCTTGACAGATTTCGGTGCTCCAACCTCTCCGAGACATTATGTTTCTTAGCCTACCCTCCAAGATAGAATTGCCAACTACAACAAGAGCTACACGTGACATCTCAAACTGCACACAAGGGGTATGATACATGAAAGACGCGGTGTGAAAGTCAATCTAAGATTGAGTCTAGGAACCATTCAGGATCAAAGTCTTTGAGATCTTCGTAGCCTTGTCCTACACCTGCTAAAACAATCGGTCTGCCTGTAGCGTGTGCTATAGAAAGTGCAGCCCCTCCTTTGGCATCGGTATCTAATTTGCATAATGTAACACCATCAAAATTTAATATTCTTTGGAATTCTTTTGCTTGTGTAACCGCATCATTCCCTGCTAAAGCGTCAGCAACAAATATCACCAAATGTGGTTGAGTGATTCTATGCACTTTCCTAAGTTCTTCCATTAAATTTGTTTTGTTTTGCATTCTTCCCGCTGTATCGATTATTACAATGTCATCGCCCTTGGCTTTGGCGCTTTCTATGGCATCTCTAGAAACTGCGGCGGAATCGCCTCCTCTTTGGCTTTTGATACACCTAACACCGATTCGTTCAGCATGAGTGGAAAGCTGATCTATAGCTCCTGCACGGAATGTATCTGCAGCGGCTAGAACTACGGAATATCCTTGTTCTTTAAGCCGGTGTGCAATTTTGGCTGTAGTAGTTGTCTTACCTGTACCATTAACGCCAACTATCATTATCGACACGGGGGTGTCTTCAGTTACAAAAGAGTGGATTGTTCTATCAAAATCCCAGTATCCTGCCTCAAGTAAATTTTGTAATGATTTACGAACTATCTTTTCGACTATAGATTCCAATCCAGTACGTGTGTCGATTCGCGAACCGATTAAATTCGCCTTTAACGTATTTATCACCTCCATAACTGCCGAATGCCCCATATCGGATTGTAACAATTCTTCTTCGAGTTCGAACAATATTTCGTCCAACACTGGGCCTCCGCGAATTATTTGTCCACCTTTAGTCACTTGGGCATCTGATAGATCTATTTCGAATTCCTTTGCAACCGGCACCAATACTCTACCTGTTGTTGTTTTCATACGATCTATGGGTTTGTTTTGAGGGGTTTTGATAGATTTAATTCGATCAATTTTTTCTGCTTGTTGTGCAATTTTTCTAGCTTTCTTGTCTTTCTCTTTAGAAAAAGGATTCTTGGATAAATCTTCTGAAAAATCGTCCCATTCGTCTTCTCCAGATTCGTGCTCTTGTGTGTCTTCGGTAGGGGGGTTTTGTTTTTTCGATTCTTCTATAGCCGACAATAATTCTTCTCTTTTCTGAAGGATTTCTTCGGCTTCGGCAGAATCCTCTTCGATAGTGATTTCGTTTTTATCGACCGCGTCCTTTGTTTTTTTCTTGAAGCGATCGAAGAGTCCCATAAAATCCCTCTAATCATCAAGTGTTAATTCAGTTCCACGCTTTCTTTTTTTCGCCTTCTTTTTTGGTGGTGTTGCTTGCAGTTCGCTCTTTTTTTCCGGTATTTCTTCGGGTTGTTCGACCTGCAATGATGCTATTTGTTCGTTGAAAACATTGGCCAATGAAATTGTTGTTTCTTCTATAGAGCTAAATTCAATTTTCATTTTATTCATCAATTCTAGAATCTCCTCTGTTCTTTTTGTTAGGATGTCGATTGCTTCGTCTAGAGGTTTTTCGGCTTGGACTCTGCTTCCAATATCAATTACAGCCCCTGTTTTAGGAGGGATGTCTGCGACGATTTGAACGCCTGAACCCAAAGGAATCATGGCACCTTTGGCTCCGTTATCAGGAATAGCAGATAATGTTTCGATTGTTTGAAGTTGTTCGAGTCTTATTTGTTCTAAGCGAGCGACTTGTTGCTCTATGGATTCCATTCTCTGCCGATTTAGTTCGACTTGTTGCGCTATGCGTTGCAATTCTGCCTTATCCACTGCGCCCATTGAACTGCCGAAGTTGTCGTCTGTCAAGAAGGCGTCGCAAAAAGGGATTCAAATTATCCAATAATAAAATTAATTATTTGATCGGCGGCTTCTTCGGCAGAAACTTTTGTAGTATCAATTCTAATTTCAGGGTTTTTTGGTTCCTCATAGGGGCTTGATATTCCAGTGAAGTTAGGAATTTTTCCTGAACGTGCTTTTGCATATAGGCCCTTGACGTCCCTTTCTTCGCAAACAGACAAGGGAGTATCTACAAACACTTCAATAAACTCATTTTCAGACATTAAAGAACGCACCATATTCCTTTCAGATTCGAAGGGGGATATGAAAGAGGTTATGCAAATTAGTCCACTGTTTAGCATTAGTTTTGCTACTTCTCCCACTCTTCTAATATTCTCAACCCGGTCAGCTGCTGTAAATCCTAAGTCTCTATTAAGTCCGTGTCTGATGTTATCGCCATCGAGCGTAATCGTATGCTTACCCAGTGATTGTAATTTCTTCTCCAAAATATTTGCAATTGATGATTTGCCAGAGCCCGAAAGTCCAGTAAACCATATTATCTTAGGAATTTGAGACTTTTGATCGGCTCTTGATTCCTTAGAAACATCCATTTTTTGCCAATGAATGTTTTCAGAACGGTGAAGAGCGAAATCAATTAGTCCCATCCCTACTGTATTATTCGAGAGTTTGTCTATAACAATAAAGCCCCCCATTGTTTGGTTGTTTTCATAAGAATCGAATGCTATTCTTTTATCTAATGAAATGTTGCAAACTCCTATTTCATTTAACTCCAAAGTTTTTGCAGGTAAATGGTCTAACGTGTTCACATCAATGCGATATTTTAGTTTGCCCAATGTTAGTGATGCGGACTGTGTGCTTGATTTGAGAATATATTGTCTTCCTGGAATCATAGCATCGTCACTCATCCACAAAATACGTGATTGGAACTGGTCCGCTTCTCCGCACGGATCTTTTGATGCTGCGATAATATCGCCTCTCGAAACATCAATCTCATCGTTCAATGTTATCGTAACTGATTGGCCTGCTGATGCCTTTGGCAATTCGCCATCCCAAGTGATTATGCTTTCAATCGTAGATTCTTTGCCTCCGGGGTGTAATCTAATTTTATCGCCGACTCTTGTTTCGCCACTTGCGATTAGTCCTGTAAATCCTCTAAAGCTCGAATTTGGTCGATTTACCCACTGGACTGGCATCCTGAAAGGAGCCTGTTTTCTTTGGTTTCGAACTTCAATATTCTCAAGATATTGCATGATTGTTTCGCCATTATACCACGGAGTTTTCTCACTTTGTTCTACAACGTTATCGCCAAATAATGCAGAAATTGGTACCGCAGTAATTGATTCTATATCGAGTGCTTCCTCTGCAAACTTCGAGTAATCTGAAACGATTTGTTCGTAAACTTCTTGAGAATAATTTACTAAATCTAATTTGTTTACTGCCAATAATACTT
>CAXFIU010000013.1:0-37939 GCA_964003245.1 uncultured Candidatus Poseidoniales archaeon | reverse complement strand
ACATAGAATTAGTAGAACATGTAATTTCATCTGAATCAGGCCAACCATCATTATCATCATCTAGATCGCCATTATCGCCAAGACCATCATCATCATTATCTGCCCATTCATTAGAATCTAGTGGGAATGCATCATAATTATCTGATACAGAATCTCCATCATCGTCAATATCTGCATTATTTCCAAAACCATCATTATCAGTATCAAGCCATTCTTGACTATCTGTTGGGAAAGCATCATTTTCGTTGGGATAATTGTCACCATCAATATCATTATCCATTAAATCACAAGTTCCATCCATATCTATATCTGAAGGTACATCAAATGAATTCAGAGGATCTGAGTCACAAGATGTTTCGATGTTGTCACTATAGCCATCACCGTCATCATCAGTATCTGAGTTGTCTCCTACTCCGTTGTTATCTGTATCGGCCCACTCAGAATCATCTTGAGGGAATGCGTCGTCAACATCATCGTAACCATCATTATCATCATCGGAATCTTGTAAATCGCAAATACCATCAGAATCGAAATCTGGAGGTTGATTCCAACCATCTAATGGATCTGATCCACAGTCAATCTCATCGGCATCTGAGAAACCATCACCGTCATCATCTAAATCAGCATTGTTCCCAATATTATCATTGTCTGTATCTTCCCATTCTGAAGCATCAAGAGGGAACGTGTCATTTGCATCCTCGACAGAATCACCATCATCATCAGAATCTAAAGTATCACAAATACCATCTGAGTCGGTATCCAGAGGTACACTGTAATTATCTTCTGGGTCACTACCACAGTCTACTTCAACTGTATCATAGAAACCGTCACCATCTGTGTCTAGAGTAAAAAACCACCACGACATGCCGTAGTTCCCTTCTCCGGAAGTTGCTCTGACTTGAAGTAGAATGTCCATTCCTTCTACAATCATTCCAGGATACGTTCCTGAACCATTAGATGTTACTAATTCGGGATTGTTTACGCCAGAATAATCAATCGTATTAGCTTGATCATCTGCTAAAATGACCTGGAAGTCACTAACAGTAGAATTGAACCATACTGAGACCCTAATGCCATGACCCATTGGAACACTTGTTTGGTAATTGTCATTCAAATCATCGTCAAGGGAACCCCAGCCACTGAATGTATTGTTTACTGCAACAGAAGTTATGTTCAAAATTGTTGGATTCAAATAATCATTAGAGGCGTCCCCGCCAGTACCGGCATCATCTTGATTATTGACTGGAGCATTGGTTAAATTATCAAAAGTAAATGATAAATTGTAATCATGAGTTCCAGTATTACTTCCATAAGCATATACTCTGAAAAATAAGTCAGTTCCACCGTAATTATTCACGGTGACTTCCTCGGGATTAGAAAACCAACTATAGACAATCATAGAACTTGAATTGTCATAAACTTCTAAGTCTAAGTCAACAGTAGAGTTCCAACTCAAAGATGCGGAAACACCGAAATAAGGAGGCATTGAAACCTTGTAGTAATCATT
Organism: uncultured Candidatus Poseidoniales archaeon; assembly: GCA_964003245.1. Lineage (GTDB taxonomy): Archaea > Thermoplasmatota > Poseidoniia > Poseidoniales > Thalassarchaeaceae > MGIIb-O2. The sequence continues at coordinate 36,432 of CAXFIU010000013.1, read as the reverse complement.
AGTGTCTGTTGAATATGTCACGTCACCCCAAAATGACATATTCGTTGCATTGAGAGACATTGCACTAGCAATAGTGTTTCCAGCATCTGTACCAGTGCCAGCATCATGTCCGTTTCCTGAACCAGTGCCGCCACCTCCTGAGGAACCTGTTGAAAATATCCAAATTTGCATCGTATATTGGCCGGAACCTGAATACCTATCAACCCAAACATAGACGCTACTTCCACCTACAGATGTGCCATTTGAGGATACATCATCAGTTGTTCCAGAGTTAGTACTAAGGTCGATGTATCCTCCTCCGCTATTTAATAAAACAAGATCGAAATCTGTTGAAGAAGGATAAGTTATCTGGACTGCAATTCCTGTATTTGATGACATATTAATCAAATAATAATCTGAATCATCAGACGTTGCAGTTAAATTTCCATAATAAGTGCCATTTGTAGCGGGCAATGGTGTTGCAGAAGAGGTAGAATTGCCGGCATCGCCTCCTGTCCCTGCATCATTACCTAACACAGGTACTGCGAGCATACTTAGTAACAATACTGAAACTAAAATCGAGATTCTCTTTCGGCTATCCATGTATGACGGAAGGGATATGATGATTTGAAGTCTCTCGATAAGCAAAAATCAATATTTATAGAATCCTTCACCAGATTTTCTACCCAACTTTCCTTCTTCAACCATTTTTATTAGTAATTCCGAAGGTGCGTATTTATCATCTCCGAATCCCTCATGAAGTACATTCATGATATGTAGTACCGTATCATTTCCAATAAGATCAGAAAGTGCCAATGGACCTATGGGGTGGTTCATTCCTAATTTCATAATGCCATCAATAGCTTCTGGTTCGGCAACCCCTTCTTCTAATGCCAAAATTGCTTCATTTATCATAGGACATAAGATTCTGTTAGATACGAAGCCAGGGGAATCATTACATGATAATGCTGTTTTACCCATTTTCTCAGCAGCATTGACAACTGCTGAATTTACTTCCTCGGAAGTGTTGCTGCCATTAATTATCTCAACTAATTTCATTATAGGAACAGGATTCATAAAATGCATTCCAATTACCTTTTCTGGCCTATTTGTAGACGCGGCAATGGAATCAATACTAATGCTTGAAGTATTAGTAGCAAGTATGGTTTCGGGTTTACACAAATCATCTAACTGTTGAAACAAGGCTGTTTTGTAAGACAAAACTTCAGGTATTGCTTCTACAACTAAATCTGCATCTGATGCCGATGAATTCGCAGTAGAAGTACTAATTCTGGAAATTGCCAATTCTGCTTCTTTTTCGGTCATTCTGCCTTTTGAAACCAGTTTGTTTAGAGATTTTTCTATTGTTTCCATTCCTCTATCTACAAACTCTTCTTTAATATCTATCATAGTGACTTTATATCCTGCACAAGCTGAAACTTGAGCTATTCCATTACCCATTTGTCCAGCACCAATAATCGCAATATGTTCTACAGCCATATATCTTCGAAACAACACAAAGCAATGAGGGTTATGCTTAATCAAGGTCAATTGTTTCATCATCATCTGTATGATTAATCGAGTGTATACTCCGATTAGTTTCCTTCCAAGACCTCAACTCTTCTGCTTCAGGTAAATCACTATTGACAATTTTCCAATCTATTTCTGATTCGGTAGATGAAGAATTTAATAATTCATTAATTTCATTAAATGATTCTTCGAGAGAAATTAGATTCTTATCACTTACTTTCTTTTTCCTTATTGATCTACGTGCTAATACAGTCCCACTAATAAGAATTAAGACGCCAAATAATGTAGCTAAGAAATACCAAAGCATAGGCCCTTGATCTTGGGCATCATCAATAGCCCAATCAATCCAATTCTGATTGATTACTTCTATGGAAAATGAATTTCTGTTATTTACTGCATCCGTAGTTGTACCCTGAATGACATGTTTGCCAACAATATCTTGTACTGAAATCTCAATATTAATTAATCCTGATGAGTCACAAATAAATTCATATGATTCAATTACACTCCAAATCATTACATAAGCTCCTGGTTCGCACTTACCATGAATATTCTTGACGGGGTTCAAAGTAGAGTTCCGCACACTAATTTGCTCGAATGAGAGGATAGGTGCGATAGTATCACGAGTTATAGAGAGTTGATATTCATGTACCTCGTCTAAAGATTCAATTTCAATAGAATACTCATTAATGCCTTCTTTAAGAATCAAATCTAATTCTACTACCAGTGCACCAGGAACAATCAAGAATCGTTCATCTTCGGCATCATTTTGCCACCAAATTTCTTGATCAGGGCCTCTGTAAAGAACTGCAGATAATTTATCTTCAGTCGTAATACCTCCATTCCAAGGGGCTACTACATTTGTAGAATAAATGGACTCATTGAGGTTATAAATTTTACAATCGACTAGGATGTTTTCATTATACTGCCCTTCTGTTGAATCATAAGCGGTTATACAAAATTCATGTGAGCCCTTATTTTCCAAAATGAAATTTGATTCCCCCCCATATCCTTCCCATTCTTCAATCTGATCACCATTATGAGTAAAATAAACATGAGATAATTCATTAGATGCCCAATTCATTACTTGACGATGGTCGAATAAATCATTATTATTCGAAGGGGAAAACATCCAATCAATAATTGGAATACTACGATCTAAGAATAAATTAAATTGTTCAGAGGCAGAATTACCAGCCCAGTCTACCAAGTAAATATCAACCAAATAATTTCCATCGGAAATATTGTTTAAATCAACTTGTACGGGGATATTTCTAGTATTTTCTAAGCCCGAAAGATTTGTGACTAATATTTCAGGCATATTTCCATTAGAAGTGCAAATTTCAATGACTTCATAGATTATAGAATCCTCTTTAGATATATTGAGGCACCATTCTTTGACATCTATGGAAATATTCAATCCAAAGGTAGAACTAGTGATATTGAGGACGCTGTAAAAATCATTAGCAGTATATCTGAATTCATTCTGATCATCAATATACAATGAATCTAATTCCGGAATTTGATTATCATAAATCACCATGTGACTACTTGAGATGCTATTTCCTGCTGCATCAACAGAAGTAATTGAAAAATAATTATCTTCAGGAATCAAATAATATTCACTTGGAGTCCCATCTGATGAGTAATCAATACCAATTTCGCTTGGGATTAGGCCCACAGTCCAGTTTACGGAACCATAATCATCGAAGCCAGGTATAAGGTAACCATCTTGGTAAACACTAGAGCCTGGTTCAGTCTGAATTACTAGATTAACATATGGATTTTTAGTGATCTCTGGCACACCATAGATGAATAATGGAGGAGATGTGATATCATAATTAACAGAAAGCCAGGATTGATGGAATAAACCAGATCTGTCTGTAATATTAACACCATAATCGTGCCATTGCTCTGATTCTGGAATTGTTGAATTAATCCAAACTTCGCGGAAGGAAATATTCTCTGGCATAGCGAAATGATTTCCAGAGTTCCATATTTCTGTCAAATTATGATAATTCAAATAAGTATCAATTGCTTCTACGGAATTTGCAGATGGAATAATTGTCTGATTATTCATCTTATACCAATTGAGGTCATCTAAAGCAAAACCGATCCCAGTATCTATGGCATAAATTTCTATAGGAAGTAATTCATTGGTCTGTGTCAGATTTTCAGGTTTCGAAAACTCAACATATGGTTCAATCTCGAGTAATTCATAAGTGTATGGAAGACTTAATTTGATGCCTCCGACAAGAGTTATTTCTACTTCTCCTTGCCATATACCAGCATAATCAGGACGTTCAAAAGCTAAATTTATTTGGTGCGCACTTGTAGGTATATTCCCTGCTAAAGTTTCTGAACCATTAGGCCAAATAGAATTAATTTCAGAATTTAATAATGCTATTTGGTCGGTGATGTTTAATTTGTCCCCCCCTATCATGTCTATATCTATCCAAAATTGCACTTCACCTGATACTGAATAGCCATGTACTGCTACAGCGTATAGGCCATTTTCTACATCATTTAATTCTATACTTTCAGAAGAAGTTCCCGACCATGATCGAGAAACTTCTTCACTTGATGTGAATTGCCCATCTTCATTTTCATCATAAAACAAGAAGAGATCTAGATCGGCTGATTCATAAGAATCCATAGAAATACTCAACTCAGAAATATCATCAACAGTAAAATTATGCCACCATGAAGATGTCATTTTATCATTGGAAACATCTTGGTATGCGGTTTCATTATCAAAATAAATTGGTTGTGTCCATCCATATGAGGATACAGATTCAATTTCCATAGGTACAGTAGATACTACATGAACCGCGTCAACTCCATCTCCATCTGACCAATCAGTCACCCTCTGGGAAAAGCCATCCGCCTCAGCAGCAACATACCCTACAGAGATATTCAGGGCATTGTCATTTGTGGAAACACCATGTAAAGCAGTATGTAGGACCATTTGATGAGTTCCGGCCAATGCAGGAACAGTGAATACTTCTCTAGACGTACCTGTATATGTGCCCCAATTATGCTTCCCACTCCCTACATGATTATTCGCTGAGCGAGATGAAATACTGAAAGTAGAATCACCATATGAGTCAGGGTCATCCTCTGAATAACCGTGAGGCGTTTCATCGAGCCATAAGATATCAACATCAGTATATGGATTATCATCCCAATCGACATCTAATATTACTGTGCCCCCAGTATCCCATTCTTCCGGCCAATCAACAGTTAGGAAACGCCAATCACCACTTTCTGCACGCCAATTCCACCTAGTTGCTCCGCTAATCCATTCTTCATCGTAGAGAGTTTGGTTTGACATGTTTCCATCTAATGGTTTTGGTTTAATTTCAAAAGGTCCTGACCATGGCACATTGGTTATCACGGGAAGCGTCCAATTTCGATGAGATGTAATAGAGGCATTTCCATCTTGATAATAAAATGATTCAATTAAAACACCATGCTGATGCAGACCTGATTCGGCATCGAGAGGCACCTCAATATTCATCTGAAGCGAATCATTACTATCTGAATTTACGACCATTGTAGAAGGTATCGTAATCCACTGATCATCCGCACTTCCAAATGCCGTCCAATCAATTTCAATTCTCACGGGGTCATCGGACAAATCGCCATTATGATTCCATACACCTAGGAATATACCGTCCCTAGCATCCTCAAATGGGTTACCAACCCTTACTTCTGCATTAGGGCCATTGGACCACCAATACGATACTTCATCTAATTCACTAGATTCGGTCCAATCATCAGAATCTACCATAGAATCATTATCGAAATCTTCAACATAAATACCGTCTCCATCATCATCGGACCATCTATAAATCTGTAAATACACCCTTTCTTCTGTGTTTTTATCCATATCGCCATCAAATGCCGAATACTCTATTGTTGCTCTAGCTCGAAGTTGCCTAGTATCTTCAGGTAAAGCATGAATTGTATCAGGGATGTGTAAAGGAATTAACAAATCTGGCCTGTCTCCTTGATGACCATCCCAACTACTATTTTCTCCATTTGAACTACCATTACCAGTACTATTCCAGATAATTACTTCGTGGGCAAGTGGTTCAAACAAAGTAGGTGTGAATCTAAGTAAAACATCTGTATCAGCATGATTTGTAAAATCTAAGTCGACTAATTGAGATTCACCAGGAAACATATAGTTGATATTGGCGTCCCTGTGTTTACCTTGGAATGTGCCACTATTCCATTGTGCTGGACTCATCCACCAACTACCATTATCACCCTCTAATGTAGATACTGCACGTGAGGCATTAAACCAACCACCTCCTTGAATAAATGGCTCATACCCTCTATCATCGGAAGTAGACAAAACAAAATCTCGGAGTGTCTGAGAATCAGGATACTCGCCCTGTGTTTCTTGCCAAGCTTCGGCAACTACTGCTAACAAACCCGCAGCAATAGGAGTGGCTAAACTAGTCCCTCCCCAAGTCGACCAAGCAGAATTAGCATTATTTCTCAAATTAAGAGGTAGGTCACCTGTAGCACTCCATCCAACTGATACAATATCTGGATCCATCCTACCTACTACATTAGGGCCTCTATTAGACCAAGGCGCATTTTGACCCCATGAATCACTTGAACGTGAACTAAATGCCCCTACCGAAAATACTCCATGAGCAGCCCCCGGAACTTTCGTAGTTCCGAAGCCATGACCACCATTGCCTATAGCAACAGAATATGAGGCATTATCATTGTAAACCCTAGTTAACCAATCAAGATAAAGTGAATATCCATCAGCACCAGATTCATCTATACTGGAGTAACCAAAAGAAAAGGAACCAATATCTGCCTGATCGTATTTTGTTTCAGATTTACCATCATTACCCTCTGCAATCCATCGCCAAGCATCTAGTGAATGCCCACCTGAATAATGATTTCCAATTGAGGCTATAGTTGCATTTGGCGCCATACCAATAACTCTTCCATCATCAATCTCTCCTTGAGCAGAAATTGCACTAGCACATAATGTACCATGACTTCCAGAATCTAGCATAAACAATGTCAAATTTCCTGCGCCAGCTATCCTATTTTGATAACCATGTCTAATTGAATATGTTTCACCATAAGGTACGCCATTTATTCCATCTGAAACCCAATAAACCAATCCTCCTGAAATGTCCCAAAGATTATCTCCGTTGGTGTCCAAACCAGTAGTTTCGGACCCAGGCTTAATCGCTTTCTCTCCAGAGAAGTTACCATCTACATCCATATCCACATATACGGTTTCGTATAGCCCAGATATTTCTTCATCAATAACAATAATTGGCACATCACCCCCTACCTGTGAACGTAATGTAGAGTCGGGATGTTCACCCAAATGATAAACGCCAGATAATGAATTGGGAATACCCGAAATATTGTATCCAGATATATCTAGTACGCCATCTGAATCATTATCATAATCTAAATTTGAAGTATCTGCATACCATGTATTTGACTGAGGATATGCATTTCCATTTACTAAGTATGTATACATGCTATTATGGTCAAACATCATCGGCCAGCCTGACCAATCAGAACGTGAATCATCAACTCTAGCTTGAGTGCCATTCAAATCAGGATGGGCAAAGTCAACGCCGGTATCTGCGACTGCGACTATCATCCCTTCACCAGTATAACCTCTCTCCCACGCATCATTTGCCCCATGAATTTCTCCTGACCTCACCGATTCAGGTTCGGAATCGGGACTATCAAATGGAATTGTGTCATATGGTTGAGGGTTATTTTGTGCATCTAAAATTGATATCACCCCTGGCACACTAGGTAATTTATGGAAAATATCAGCAGACATCCAGAAAGTCCTATGATCAATTTCTCCTGATGTGGGATCATAAGTTTCAAAAATTTCTCCATTCTTAGCATCAGCTTGTTTATCCAAGGCATTATTTTTTAATTGCCATAAATTTAACTCAGCAAGAGACCAAGTAATTACAGTAACACGAATTTCTTTCGCACCTGATTCAACCCTCAGGTTAAGGGAATCTTCAATCCAAGGATTTCCGGGGGATGGAAATGAAGGTGAGTTGGTCTCCAATAAAGTGTAGGAACTATTATCCTCTTCAGAGATATTATCAAAATCTTCATTATTAATCAATAATGATACTGAAGAAGTTAGCATCAAGAGGGTTAAAACCACAGCACGGCGTTGATGCATATTCTTTCCATTGTTGATGATGACTTGTATTTACCGGCCTCGTGTCCCGTCATAATCAAAGCATAAGAGCGACTCGAGGAGTCCACTAGTCCCGTAGTGTAGTGGTCCATCATGTCGGGTTTTGGTCCCGGCGACCCTGGTTCGAATCCGGGCGGGACTACCAAAAATATTTCATTCATTGATTTTTTCAGGCATTTTAGCAAGATCTCGAGTAATATTCTTTTGATGGCTTTCCAGAGTCCCCCCTCCTATCTCCAATAACTTGGAATCTCTCCAAAGTCTTTCTACGACATATTCTCCAACATATCCATATCCGCCCATTACCTGTATTGCTCTGTCTGCAATATTTTTTGCTGCAGTTGTAGCATAAAGTTTGACGCCGTCAGTATCTAATCTATTTCCAGACTTTGATAAATCTGTATTCCGAGCAGTGTCATAAACATACGAACGCATTGCCCTATATTCTGCCCAAGACTCTCCAATATGTCTCTGAATCTGACCGAAATTTCTTATTTCACTGCCAAAAGCCTCTCTTTCTGAAGCATATCTATTCATTGCATCCAAACTTCTACGAGCTATTCCAAGTGCCATGGCAGCGAGACCTATTCTTTCAATCTCCAAATTCCTCATCATATGAATCATAGATTCACCAGGACCACCTACTACATTTTCAGGAGGTACAATACAGTTATCGAAGACTAACTCAGCAGTGTTTGAAGCACGCATACCTGTTTTATCATAGATTTTCTGGCCAACAGAAAAACCAGGCATATCTTTCTCTACAAGGAATGTAGTTATCTGGGCACGCCCCTTTGAATCCGTACCGGTCCTTGCATAAAGCCAACAAATGTCTGCAGGAGTACTTTCATCATCAATTGAACCATTAGTAATCCACATTTTCCTACCATTTATTACCCAGTTGCCATCTGAATTTAACGCCGCAGAGGTCTGCATTCCTAATACATCAGTACCATATCCTGGTTCACTCATAGCCATACAACCTATCCATTCCCCACTACAAACCTTAGGTAAAATTCTTGATTTTTGTTCATCGCTCCCATTATGTGCTAAATTATTGACCATTAATTGAGCATGGGCAAGATAAGCCAAACAAAATCCTGGATCAGAGTATGATAACTCCTCGTTTACAATTGCAACTGCTGTTGCATCCATTCCCGAGCCACCGTAATCTTCGGGCACACTAATTCCAAGTAAGCCATAATCTCCTAATTTCCTGAATAGTTCTTGATTGAACTTCTCAAATTTATCATATTCTAATGCCTGTGGTTCAACTTCTTCAGAAACAAAACTTCGAATCATTTCTCTAAGCATTGCATGTTCTTCAGTTGGGTTGGCCAAATCTATACTCTGCCAGTCACTGTCCATGGCCCTTCGAGTAATGTTTCTCGTATATGGCATTCGATTAGCGATTCATGCTAATTTGGCATCCCGCCAGATAAACATCAAGGTGTGACTCTACGGCTATCTCTTGGAAAAGGAATGACTTCTCTAATATGTTCAGCGCCGGATAACCAAGTGCAAACTCTATCGACACCCATGCCGAAACCTCCGTGAGGAACGCCACCATAACGACGAGTGTCAATATAAAATTCATAAGGCTCCCTAGGAGTTCCTTCCTCATCTATACGCTCTAATATTTCTGCTTCAGACCATGTCCGCTCTCCTCCACCAATTATTTCTCCGTACCCTTCAGGTGCCAACAAATCATGACAAAGGACATATTTTGGATCATCAGGGTCGGGGCGATGATAGAATGGTTTAGCAATTCTAGGATAATGTGTCAGGAAGTGAGGGACTTCGAAATCAGCGGTCAATATCTTTTCTTTAGAATAGTCTAAATCCTGACCCCACTCAACTTCTACACCTTTTCCTTGTAAAGTTTCAATGGCCTCATCATAACGAATAATAGGGTAAGGATTATCCGCATATTGAGAAATCAAATTTAAATCTCTGTCTAAACTAGATAATTCATCAGACCTTTCATCTAATAATGTACTAGCAATGTGGCGAACCAATCCTTCACCATGTTTCATAACTTCATTATTTGAAGCCCAGGCAATTTCCATCTCAGCATGCCAAAACTCTGTCAAGTGTCGACGAGTCCTAGACTTTTCTGCTCTAAATGATGGAGCAATTGTGTACAACCTTTCAAGTGCAGGCATTGCTGCTTCGGCATATAATTGCCATGATTGAGTGAGGTATGCTTTACGGCCAAAGTAAGGCACCTCAAAGAGAGTGCTACCTCCTTCAACAGCTCCTGCTACGAAATTAGGTGCTTGATATTCAATAAATTGGCGATCACGAAAATATGAATGTACTGCGCCAAATACTGATGAGCGAATTTTGAGCATTGTTGTCATCCTACTTGTTCTGAGATACAAATGTCTATTGTCAAGAAGGAACTCTGTTTCACCACCATCTGCCTCAGCCATAGCAGATTCTGTTATTGGAAAAGGCCGATCAGGATTTACTGACCCTACCACTTCTCCACTCAAAACTTGTAATTCATGGCCATGTTCTCTATCAGTTGGTTGGACGATACCTTTCAGAATCACACTAGATTCTATTAAAGAGCTTTTTAGTTCATCGAAAAACAAATCCCCCAATACTTCTCTTTTAGCGACACATTGGATATTCCCGGTTGAATCTCTTACAACTATGAATCTAATTTTATTCGAACCCCTAGAACGATAAATCCAACCTTTTAGTTCGACTTCTTGACCGTCATATTCGCCGGCAAGAATCTCGCTAATCCATGTATCCTTACTCATGCGAGCCATCCTCCGTGATTGAGCGTGCAAGCACTGACATATCAAAGTCAGCATCAGATAGTTAGTATAGTGCCCGGAGATTAAGCCAAACCCATCACCAAAAAATGGTGATGAGCATGGCGGGTCTGACGGGGTTCGAACCCGCGACCCCCGGGTTAAAAGCCCGGTGCTCTACCTGACTAAGCTACAGACCCAGCCTCGCGAGAAAGCATCCCTCTATAATTACAACGGGTAAGCAAATACATTGCTTTCGCCTAGCTAATTGTTGGCGGGTCTGACGGGGTTCGAACCCGCGGCCTTCCGGTTAAGAGCCGGACGCTCTACCTGACTAAGCTACAGACCCAGTCTCGCGACCTAGAACATATGTATAATTACAACGGGTCAAGTAATAGTTAATTTAGACGTCCTGAATCATTAATTAAAGTGACTACCCCGCCTTTAGAAGCCAATACTACGGCATCACAAATCTCTACAAAAAGCCCCACTTCTACGACTCCTGCAATACTGAGAAGTTTCATCTCCAAAGACTTAGGTTCAGATATAGATGGACCAAAACTACAATCAAGAATATAGCCACCATTATCTGTTACGAAAGGTTCTGAGCCACCTCTTATTGAAACTTCACCAGAACAAAATGAGGATATGCGATCTCTTGTTCGTTCCCACTCGAAAGGTAAAACTTCTACTGGTAAATCGAAACTTCCAAGAGTTGTTACTTGTTTTCTGTCATCTGCAACTACTATCATCGATTTAGACGATTGAGCAACTATTTTTTCTCTTGTTAAAGCACCACCTCCCCCTTTGATCAAAGAAAAGTCATTATCAAACTCATCTGCACCATCAATTACTAAATCAAGACCGCCAGATTCCGATAGCGTTACCAGAGGTATTCCGACCTCTAAGGCCAATTTTCGTGTTTCTTCACTAGTTGGGACACCTACTACATTAAGTCCGTCTTCGGAAATTCTTCTACCTATCTCAATTACAGTATATCGGACTGTTGAACCTGTTCCAAGACCTAATTTCATACCCTCTTTGATGAAATCACAGGCAGCGACACCTGCTTCTTCTTTGAGTCTCTCGACGTCTTTCATGATGTTCTGGAAAGGTATTACTACCATGATGGTTTCCAATGAGGATTGTCATATTAAAAGAAATTCTTTGACCGAGAAGTTCATTCGAAGAGAGGTGCTCGGAGTCTTGAGGGAGCAGGAGGGTCACTGACAGTGTACGACACTGAGGAAAGTCCCCTCTCCAAGATGCAAGCGGTCCGATTAACGTCGGAGATCTGGGAAGGTCGGCTCTGTAATAGAAACGAACTATATCGGACGTGTACAGTGAATCCGAAAGGAAGAGATTGTCTGAATGTAGATGGAACGAGCAACCCCGCTGGAGCAAGTCCAAGCAGTCCCGTATGGCATCAACAGGGACAGGTAGGATGCTAAGTTGAATGTGACCAGCTGAAAGGTGAACAGAAAGGGGCTTACTCCCTGCACCCTCACACTAAATTAAGAAATATTAGATTGTTTCTTCAATACAGTAATTTATCCGTAGCATTGTTCAGGGTACAATAGGTCTCGGCTGATAGTATGGATTTTGATTCTAATGATTTTCATTCGTTTGTATCGTCAAGACGTTCAACACGTGATTTCCTTTCAACACCAGTTTCCGATGAAATCATTGAGCAAATAATTGCAGATGGGTTAACGTCACCTAGTTGGAGTAATACTAGGCCAATTCTTGTAGCAGTTGCTAAGGGAGATGTAAGAGACAGAATTTCGAAAGATTTTCACTCTAGATGGGATGCAATAAAAGATGCTCGAGGTAGCTTATTTGGGAAGATAAAGGCCGTACTGAAAAGAAGAGGTTTGCCGACGAGTAATTGGATAATAACTAGACCTTATCATAAAGATTTAATTGAAAGGTCAAGGAATCAAGGGAAAAATTTCTTATCACATATTGGCATTAGTAGAGAGGATAAAGATGCTCGTGACAAAGCTTGGGCTAGGAACTATGATTTTTTCGGAGCACCGGTTGAACTGTTCCTATTTACACATAAATCGTTAGGGAAATTCTCTGCCTCAGATGCAGGATTGTTCATGCAGAATCTAATTCTTTCAGCGCACTCCAAAGGTTTGGGAACATGTCCACAGGGTGCTGTTGCGGTATGGGAAGATGCTGTCCGTAAAGAATTTGATATTAGTAAAAATTACTCATTACTTTGTGGAATTTGTTTAGGATATCCAAGTGAAAATAAAATAAATTCTTTCAATGCTAACCGTCCAAAACCATCAGAAATTATTGTGCCTGAAAAATTAAGATAATCAATTAAATTAATATTCGAAAACAGGTGTCTCCTTGGAGTGATGGCTCATAAAATCCCAAAGAATTTGAGAAGACGGAATTCCAGTAGGATTGCCACCACCTCTTCCGGGCTGCTCGGTAACAGGATCATCATGAAGATAGGGATTATGTGCTGCAAAAAATAGAGTCATTAGTCTCACCTCCGCATCATTCTCGCATTGTGTGTAACCACGAATATCATAATCGTCCTCCATAGAAATAATTTCCGGACTACTTCCTTGACATCCATTTAAACTCGCCCATTCTTCTAGATTCTGCATGGCACCTTGTTCTACTCCAGTACCAGGAATTCCCAACACAACACCTGCAATAGCAGTACTAGCATAATGAACAACCTCATCTACAAGGCCATGTACTTCCATGAAAGGGATTGGAGAGTAGTCATTTGGTATACTTGCAAATTGATACATCGACATGCAACCAGCTGCTGCGAAGATATCGCTTGACTGAACCGCCAGTCTATGAGCCATACCACATCCATTAGACCATCCTGTCACATATATCTTAGAAGAATCGATAGTGTAATTATTTTGTATTTTTTCGATCATTTTCAGTATAAATCCGACATCCTCTTGATCAGCTCCGGGTAAAACACCATCTGCTTGATTCCACAAGTTTTCATGGCCCTGAGGATAGGCTACAATGAATCCCTGCTCCATTGAAATATTTGCAAAATCAGAGGTCCAACGTTGCTGGTACATATCGTCACCACCTCCATGTATATCTATAAGAAGGGGGACAAAATTTGACTCATTCATAATCAAGGGGGTAAGAAGGAGCCAGCACCTTTCAAGACCATCATGCTCCAAGCAGTGTTCTGAAAAAGGTGAAAAATCTTCAAACGGATCTTCATCCATACCTTGTTCAGAAATGTCTCCATTTTCATTCGATATACATCCACTCATTGTTGATGAAAGTATTACGAAGAGAAGTAGAAATCTATGGAGCATCAATTTTCAACTCCCTTCGGAAAATTTCGAAAATTGACTCATGAAATCCCAAACAATCTGAACTGTATCTACTCCTGTAGGATTATCGCTATCAAAGTTCGTGTAAGGTGCATGATGGGCAAAGTTCAGTGTAACCAACTGAACCTCTGTACCTTCCTCGCAATCGTCATACCCCATTATCGAATAGTCGAAGTATTCCTCGAAAATTTCAGGAATATTACCTGCTCCTGAACACTCATTCATTTCTCCCCAGTCCATGATATTCTGAATAGCACCTTCTTCCCCATCGAGAGATTGATCAAAGTAGATGGAGGAAGGGTATGAAGCGCCGTATGGGATGACTGGATCAAGAATACCATGCACCTCAATTAGAGAAACAGGACTGTATGAAGGATCTGGACTCCCTAGAAGGTATAACGCCATACAACCAGCCGCTGCAAATGTATCGCTGGCCTCATTGGCAACCTTGTGAGTCATGGCACACCCGTTGGAATGTCCAGTAGCGTAGACTCTTGACTCATCGACAGAGAAGTTTGTAGTTACCGAATTTACAACTTCTACAATGAATCCAACATCATTGATTTCTTCGTCTTTCGCATCCCCACAACACCAGCCAGCATTCCAAGAATTCTCGTATCCTTGTGGATATACTACAATTACATCGTTCTCTTCGGCGATCACATCAAAATGAGAATAATTGTAAAGACCACTATTCGTACCACCAAAACCATGCATATTTACGATTAATGGATGATTTATACTAGAGTCATATTCTGTCGGAATATGTGTGAACCAACACCTCTCTAAATCATCAAAAATCATACATCCATCAATTAAAGCAGGGTACTCAATCTCGCCCGAATCTGTTTCTGAATCTTGATTATTTTCGGGATTCTCGTTAGTGGTACATCCGCTCATTGAGGAAGAAATTAGTAAAAGGGGAATCAAAAATCTAAGTAGAATTATCTTCACCCTCTGTTGCTTTAGAATACTGACTCATGAAATCCCAAGCAATCTGTGTTGTGGGTATTAATCCGCCATTACCTGGAACATATCGTGGGAAATCGCTGGGACTGCCAAAATCCTTCTCATATGGGTTATGCGTCCCTGCATAAAGACTGACTAATTGTACTTCAGTGCCATTTTCGCAGTCTGTGAATCCTTGAATCGAATACAGTGCATTTACATCGTTTAGATCAGGTAGGCTTCCTGCACAATCGTTGTATTTTGCAACTTCATACATATTTTCCGTAGCTCCTGTTTGGTAAGCTGAGTTGTCAAACCAAGCAACTGGATTGAATATTATTGGCCTAGACCCCCACGCATACCATACATTGTCGTCAAGAACGCCATGAATTTCCATCATTGGAATCGGATTATATTCTTCAGGGATATCTGCCAACAAGTACATTGCCATACAAGCCATTGCTGCGATCTTCTCACTAGAATGGAATGACAGATAGTAAGACATGGCACATCCATTAGACCAACCAGTGACATATACTCTATCAGGATCAACAGGATGGATTTCAATTGCAATATCTATCAGTCGATTTAGGAATCCTAAATCATCGATATCATTTGCAACAGCATCAGCACAACACCAACCAGCGTTCCATGATTCTTCACTACCTCCTGTTGCCGGATCACCTCCCAACGCAAGTCCTTCGGGATTCAACAATATGGCGCCGTATTCTTCAGCAATCTCATCAAACCCTGAGATACTTCTTTGTTCAAAGGCGGATAAACTCCACCCATGCAAATCGATAATTAGAGGTACTAATTC
This sequence comes from uncultured Candidatus Poseidoniales archaeon, assembly GCA_964003245.1. Classification (GTDB taxonomy): domain Archaea; phylum Thermoplasmatota; class Poseidoniia; order Poseidoniales; family Thalassarchaeaceae; genus MGIIb-O2. The sequence goes on along the minus strand of CAXFIU010000013.1, from coordinate 20,823 downwards.
ACTTCCATTTACTTTTTCGGGAACATAAGTAATCCAACAACGTTCATATTCATCATGTTCAAAGCAGCGATAATCATCTTTCTCGAAATATGGTAAAACTAATTCTGGAACATCATTAATTTCATCATCATTGGACTTTTCATTAGAAGAAATGCATCCACTAAGAGTCATAGAGACTATGATTAGAGATAATGCTAATGCGCTAACTCTTCTCACCATACTTTATGCTGAGGCCTAAAGTAGAAAAATATATTTATTATTAAAAGTAAGACGGGTTATCAATTGAAATCAGTTACTGCATCTAAAACAGGACTTGTCTCTAATGATCCACTTTCTTCAAAATCTAACCAAGGACCTTTTCCTAAAATTCTAGATGTTATTTCTTTTTGAAGTACTATAATAGATGGGAGAAGTATCGAACTTGTTAACAAAGCCAATACTAATAGCACCATCATTAAAACAAAGAAATTTTGCAAACCAGGTATCGAAACAAATAATCCGGCAGATAAACCTGCACATGTTGTGGCAGTAGTCTCGAATATTGTCTGCCCTGTTTTCGATACAGACTTGACAATTCCTGCTGGTGTCTCTCCTTCATCCTTGATACGATCTACAATGTGAATTGAATCGTCAACACCTATACCAAAGACTATGGTTCCTATCATAGCAGTAAATACGTTAACTCCTACTCCACCAAATCTCATCAATAAAGGCTGCCAAAGAACCACAGCACCGACAGCAGCCATAGTGAATATAGCCAATCTAGGTGATCTAAACAAGAATGCCATAGCAATCAATAAAATGAACATAGTCCAAATTGTAGTTAGACTCTGGGCCTTATGAATTCCATCATTTATATCAATAGAAACAGGCAATCCTCCAGTTAAAATTGAATTGTACGTGCCATCAATATCTATTGCAGTACATCTAAGAGCGCTAATGCATTCTTCTTCGCCTTCAAGAATATCATCGATTGCATTTCGCAAAAGAGTTGCATCTGCCAGATTAATGTAAGGTTGATTAGCATAAACTAATGTTTTAGTTTCACCAATACCTGTATCTTCGTTCATTAACATAGACCTTATTTCAGGCGATAAAGTGTCAAAAGCAATGTTCACCATATCTTCTCTGCTAGAAACTGAATAAGCCCAGCATTGAGGACTGAAAGGATCTGATGATCTATCCCAACAATCGTCATGGAGTATTTCCCAAAGGCTTTGGTCATAAATCTCTAAGCCGGAAATATTGACGTCCACATGTATAGCTTTTAGGACATTTACAAGGCTAATTGTATCAGTTTCGGGAACGTTATCAACTAGAATTTGTAAACTTTCTATTGAATCTAGGATTGGTAAGTCCCTAATTGGGGCCGTGCCATTTACTTGCCCCCTCTCCTCAGCATTAATGATGAACATATTTGTTTGACCGCCCTCGAAAACTACACTATATTCTCTTAAAGTTTCATATGATTCGAGATTTGGGGGGACTTCGTCGGGTCCGGCACTAATTTGTTGCCCCATAGTTTCTGTAAACTTTTGTATTCCCGAAAATGTAACAAATAATGCAACCAATATTACTAGTAAAGTGTTCTTGACAGGAATTTCCCCGATACGATCCCACATTTTGTCAAATAACTGTGTTTTACCCTTTCGATACCTTAGCAACTCTACTAATGCCGGAACCATAATCATTGAAAGTAAAAATGTAACAAAGATTCCGATTAATAGGGTGACTCCAACGGTCCTCATAGGTTGAATTGGCACCAAAAAAGTCCAAGTTAAAACACTGAAACCAATTATCGTTGTCATAGCAGATAACATTATTGCATTACCTGTCGTTAAGGCCGCTCTGACAGTTGCAGTCAAACTAATTACAGGATCCCAAGGATTAATTGTTTCTACATCAAATCCATCACGATTTGCTAACCAAGCTTTTTCCAATTTTTCTTCTATTAATTCCACTCTATTCTCTTCAATTCTATTCGTTAGATGCAATGCATAATCTACACCGAGACCTACAAGTATGGGCCCCGCAGAAATAATCATTGGAGTTAGCATTATATCAAAAATAACTGTAATCCCGAAGGTAATAGCCAAGCTCATAGCAATAGGTAGACCACCCACAATGATTACTTTCGGATTTCTATGAAGGATTAGCATTGCTAGACATACTAGAACGCCACTGATTGGAAGCATGACTTCTACTAATTCATCATATATAGAATCAGAAACATCATGTAGTACTGGAGTCAAACCCGTAATTGTCACAGCCTTTCTTGGAGGAATATCTTCAATCCTTTCCTTATCCATTGTAGATGTAGGATTATCATATGTCCTAAGACAAAGTTCACAATTAATTCCAGATTGTTCGTAAATTAACTCACTTGCATAGGCAATAAACGCCTTATGATCTTTCAAACCGGTAGTCGGATCTGCTGGAATTTCAGTATTTTCCATATCGAATAAAATGCCCATCACAATTGCGGCGGTATCCCATATGCCGTCATCATTAGTATCTCTAACAAAAGACTCCATCAATGAACCTGCTTGATCGACTAAATTATCGACTCTTTCTTGATCACTAGGAATTGAATAACCTTCATTAGGATTTGAGTTAGATATGGCACAATTGTCGTTGGGACCAGTAGGAAGGCCGTACTTCTCAACAGCGCAACTAAAACGGTAACTAGAAGAATTAGCTTCTTTAATTATTTGAGATGGAGAAAGAATCCAAATTACTCCATCATTACGACCTCTATCGTCCTTATATGTATCAAGACCATCTTGATAACCTCCTGAGCCTCTATTATTATCATCACCTTCCAACCATGATAATTGATTAAGAATATTGACATCGGTAATATTTTCAAAACCTCTTTCATTACCAGTGGCAGCATTATCAGTTTGAACATACAAAATGAAAATATCCGTAGCCCAAGGTGCTTCACGGACATCTAATAATAATTCGGTTGAATCAGCCCCATCAGGCAGATAAATCTCAACATCACCATTAATCTGATCTTGGAAGTTCATAGCAGGTTTTATTGTCAACGCTGAAATTAAAATTAGTATGGCTACTATTAAACCTGGACTCCTCAGAATCATCGAATAAGATAATTCAGCAGTTCTTATTGCAGTTCTACTGAATAAATCACTGGTGCGATTAATTGCTCTCCCACCCATAAGATAAAAATCACCTAATGGGCTTTCCATTGCTAATTGTTTAGCATTGATGGCTGAATCTCTAAATGGAGCTAACCTTTCAAAGAAACGCTCCCAAAAAACTACTTCCTCATCATATTCAATTGATGATTCGGAGGCCTCACGCACATCGTCCACATAGACCTGCCCTCATATAGACCAAATGAAATAATCGCAAGTAATATTACAAACATTAAGAATTAAGCACAATTTAATTTTATAAAACAGATTATTTCTATCAAGAATTCTCAAATATGATTCAGAGCGACTATACGAATTACTGAAAGTTAATGAGTACGTCCGAGGAATGATAATAATGGCGAGACGCAGAAAACCCTTGGCTCAAAAAGGAAGAGATGATGATGTCAGGATTATTGCAGGATTTGCCCTTGGTTCAATTCTTACAGTAATAATGCTATTAGTGGTCATTATTGCACCACCTGCAACAATAGGTCCTAGTGAAGGTGAACTAGCTCCTGATTTCAGTGCAGATGCTTATAATGGAATAAATTGGCAGAATTTTAAACTATCAGATACATTCGACTATGAATGGGAAGAAGGAGATGATGGCGAATGGATTTTGGTACAATTCATAGATACTGACTGCCCATATTGCTGGAGTGAGGGGGAAACTATGAGCGATTTGTATTCACAATGGTCAGGTAATGTAGAATTTATCACAGTAACGGTTGAATTATCCATAACCAATCATGATAGCGATAGAGCAGAAGTTGAGGCTTTTCGTGACAAAACAAGTTATGGAACTGAAGATAATGATGGGGATGGATGCAATAGTGGTAGGAATAATTGCATAAATCGTCCAGGCACTGCACATAACTGGAATTACATCGAAGGAAGTAGTAGTATTATGAAAGACTGGGAAGTAAGTGGGACTCCATTCCTAGCTATATTGAAGCCAGATGGATATGTAGCATGGAATCAATATGAAAACTCAGGAGAAGACATAGAATCTGCAATGCAGAGACTCGTGGGTGGTTCACAATGAATGAAGCTCTGACCGATCCAGTATTGATAATTTTCATTTTAGGACTTGCTGTTAGCAGTTATCTAATGTTTGTAGATAATGGCAAAAAAACATCCATGCTACTGATGTCTTCCCTAAGTTTTGCCATGGTCGGAATAATTTCATCTGCTTATACTTATATTATCCATAATAAAATGGTAGTACAAGGAAGCACCTCATTTTGTTCATCGGAAGGGATTGTACAGTGCGGCTCAGTTATTGGAGACCCGCAATGGAATAACTTATTTGGGATTCCTTGGGGAATCTTTGGGATTCTCTCTTTTTCAATTCTAATTTTCTTGAGTCTGTGTTTATATCTTGATAGACATGCTAAATGGTCTGAAGATTATTTAAATTACTCTTGGTGGGCTGGAATTGCGGGACTACCATTCGTTGCATTATTGATTATTATTGAATTAACTCAAGTTGAAGATGCGCCACATATTTGCCCATTCTGTACAATAGCACACATCTCATTAATTGGATATGTTGGTTCAATTTATTTCTTAAAAATAAGAAGAAATATGGGTAAATGGTCAGAAAACGAGGGATAAAAATGCATTTAGTCACAGGAGGTGCTGGTTTTATCGGATCTCATTTGGTAGATTCTTTGATTGCCAGAGGGAACAGTGTAAGAATATTAGATAATTTCAGTAGTGGAAGAGAAGAGTTTCTAGAACATCATAAGGGAAATGATAGAGTTGAGATATTTAGGGCCGATTTACTAAATTTAGATGCAGTAAAGGAAGCTATGATAGGGATAGAAACTGTTCATCATTTAGCAGCTAATCCAGATATTAGATTAGGGACTGAAATTACAGACACCGATCTTAAACAAGGAACTGTAGCAACCTACAATGTACTAGAAGCGATGCGCCAAAATAATGTAAAAAGAATTTCTTTCTCATCGTCAAGTGCCATTTATGGAGAAGCAAATGTAATGCCTACTCCTGAAACTTACGGGCCGATATTACCAATTTCATTATATGGCGCATCAAAATTAGCATCTGAAGCATTAATTAGTTCATGGTGTGGAACTTTTGGAGGTGAAGCTTGGATTCATAGATTTGCGAATATTGTAGGGCCAAGGGGCACACATGGAGTGATTTTTGATTTCATCCATAAACTAAAAAATAATCCTAATAGATTAGAAGTATTAGGTAATGGGTTACAAGAAAAATCGTACATGTCAGCAGAAGATTGTGTTAGAGCTATGACTCATCTAATTGATAATTCAAGCGAAAAAGTAAGTCTTTACAACTTGGGGACTGGTGACACATGTTCTGTAAGAAGAATTGCAGAGATTGTAGTTGAAGAAAGTGGACTTGATAATGTCTCGATTGAATATACGGGAGGAGATAGAGGTTGGGCAGGCGATGTACCAAAGACCTCACTTGATGTGGAAAGATTGTTTGCAACAAATTTTATTCCAACTATGCAATCAGAAGATGCAATAAGATATACTGTAAAAGAATTAATCAAAGAAATCGGTCTTTGAATAGAATGACAGTAGAGACAAGAGATATTGCAAATAAAGGTAAAAATAAACTAATTCCATTAGATTTCTGGCTATTATCCAAAGTTAGTAAAACCGCCCCTAGAGTAGATCTTTGATTATCTATAATTTTTTCATGCGCCACCACAATAGATATATCTTCAAGGTTTTCATTTTCTAATAAGAAATCTAGATTAATTTCGAATCCTTCACTATTTTTCATCATTGAAATATTATTAAATCTTGAATTAAAAATTGTTTCAGAAGTAACTTCTCCCAGTGAAAGATTTGTATCAATTTCCATATTTAGATATCCTATACTAACATCTTCATGATTGGTAATGCCATTTGTCGCTTGGGATTTATCAACCGTAATTTCTGCTAGGAGAAATATGCTCACCTGAGAATTACTAAAATTCTCAACATTAAATAAATTAATCATTAGATTCATGGATTTTCTATTAAGACTCTCTGTTCCAGATATAGATATTATCGTATCTGAGTCGCGAACGCCTTCGGAATTGAGTAAAGCTCTATCTAGATCTACTGGAGATACTGTTCCTTTAATCTCATTATTACTATCGAACCAGAAAGAAGGTGCCAATTCCATACTATTCGGATGAATTGATAATCTTTCTGAGGAAATAGAGTTGCCTAAAGGGTCAGCGATTGGGTCATGTAAAGCAATCCGGACTAAACGAGAGCCGCGGTCGTCTGCAAAATCCGAAATCCAAGGATCTATTGTTGCGCAAACATCGCACCAAGTAGCCGTATATTGTTCCATTAATACCGAATTTCCACCCTCAATATACCAATTATTAGGTTCATCTTCTGCAATTATATTAGATGATGTCATGACTAACAATAGTAAAACTGCAATACCGCAGAAACTAGATTTTCTTACCATCTGTATGTCTCTAAACGCCTTCACTTCATAACCAAGAGGCTAGACGAGCCTCACTGATGAGTAAGCGCTGGTATCAAGAAAACCGTCGCGACCCATGGAGAAGACAGGCTAAATCCAAGGGTTACAGAGCTAGGTCTGCATACAAATTAAAACAAATTCAAGAGAAATTTGAAATTATTCGAAAAGGAGACTATGTATTAGACATTGGGTGTCATCCCGGAGGATGGACACAAGTTGCGGTTGAAGAAGTAGGAGAAGATGGATATGTCATTGGAGTGGACTTGTTATCTACATCACCAGTTGAAGGCGCTACAATAATTATTGGAGATATTACTAATCCAAAAACCATAGAACAAATAAATGAAGAAATAGAAGGATATTATCTCAACTGTGTAATCAGTGATATTTCTCCTAGATTGACGGGACGTTACGATACAGATCAGGCAATTTCATTAGAATTGTCTACGATGGTATTAGATGCTGCAATGCCAATATTGAATCCTGGCGGTTCCTTTGTAACAAAAATTTTCCAAGGAGTAGGGATTGAAGGACTGATTGAAGCGGCTAAAATGAGATTCTCGAGCGTACAAAGATACGCGCCAACTGCATCTAGAAGTTCTTCTTCTGAAACTTACTTGATATGTCGAAATAAATTACCTAAGGTTAGGAAAGAAGCCGAGGGGAAAACTGCATATGATCATCTTAAAGATCATCTTAAAAAACTTGATATTGTAGTTGAAGGAATTGAAGAAAAAGAAGATGATGAAACTATAATTGGTTACAGAAAATATGTTGGTCGAAAAAATAATGATTAATAAATAGAATAATCGTTTTTAATAATTAGTAAAAATGGTATTTTCTAACGTAATTAGACAATTATATTTCAATTTCTAAAAAATGAAAAGCATTCAATTATATATGTCATACTGTACCATAGTGTTGAGGAACTTAGATATGAATAGTAAGTTATCAAAAATTAGCCCAAGAACGAATGCCTTGGTCGTTGGTGTTACAATGCTAGCACTAATGATGTTTCAATCAGTAAGCGCAGGTACTGTAAACCCCGCTGACCAAGGTTATAATAATCTAGAGATGTTAACATTCTTTACATTCTTTGTAGGATATATAGCAATGGGTGCAGCATTCGTATTCTTCCTAGTAGAAAGAAATAATGTTGCTCCACAGTTTAGAACTACTATGACTATCTCTGCATTAATTGTAGGTATTGCAGCAATGCACTACTACTACATGAGAGGAGTATACATAGAGCACGACATGGTTAGCATCGAATACAGATACATGGATTGGATAATTACTGTTCCACTAATGGCACTTAAATTTCCAAGTCTAGTAGGTAAGGAAGCAATCACCGATTCCAAAGTAGCTGGATTAGGATTTACAGGAATTTGTTTCCTAGGTGCTCTAATAATGATTGGATTCGGGTATGCAGGAGAAGCTGGATTGATGAATGAATACCTTGCTCTAGTTCTTGGAGGAATGGGTTGGGCTATGATTATCGTAGCTACAGGTACGCCTTGGACTGATGGAAAAGGAGTAGATAACAGTAAAATCGCTCCCGAACTAATGTGGTCAACAAATGCTCTAAGATGGTTTATTGTAGTAGGATGGATTATTTATCCAATTGGTTACTTATTCAGCCCAGAGGTTGCTATTGCAGAAAATGTCAGTCAAGAGCAAATGGCAGTTCTGTACAATATTGCTGATATGATTAACAAGATCGGTTTCGGTGTTGTTGCATGGATGGGTGCTAAGAAAGCAACCGAAATGATGTCTTAAATTAAGAATAAAGCATATTCAGATAAACGTAAAGGAAGGGCTGGGGATTTAATCCTCAGCCTTTCCCTCAATAAAATAATTCATTTCATTCAGAACTTCTGTCATAGGGCACAATATTCTGCCATTCAGAAGCATCAGATCTTGAAACAATTGCTTCAACCCAATCCGTGTCTGAGCAGTTGAATACTTCATGAGGGAGACCAGGTTCGATATAGAACATATCGCCAGCACTATGAGTCACAGATTTACGACAACCAGGCCCAAATTCATGTCTGACACTGCCTTTCAGAAGAAATACCATTACATCAAAATCAACATGGATGTGGGCTTTAGCAATGCCACCCGGTGGAATGAATGCTTTATTCATTGATAATTTAGTTGCAGGAGTATTTTTACCAGATAATCCTGCTCCATATTGGATATTATTCCAACCTCTAACTTTGTGAACCTCTCTAAGTCCGTGTATTCCTCCTACATCTTCAACATATTTCTTGAGATCGCTTTGCTCACCTTCCAAAATCAATTCATCTTCGCCCATTTTATCACTAAACCTTGAGATTAGATTTTACTTACAAAATATCCGCATAGGAGGGAATAATTGCTGTTGGGTAAGATATTCTATTCTATCTCTTCAATCAAGCCTAAAAAGGGATGGTGGCTCGCCCGACTCATCCGAGGGACAAAAATGGGAAGTAGAGCAGAAGTTTGCACATCGTCGGGAGTGCCCTTAGTAGATAACAAAAGTACAGCATTTCCATGTCCTTCTTGTGGCAATTCAATCGGTAGAAGTGCGCAATGCAGAACTCAAGCAGTCCCTTACATATGCCCAAGTTGTGGCTTCCAGGGTCCTTGAATTGAGGTGTTAATAATGGGTCATGTTGTTGTAAAGTATAAGGTAACCATAAATAATCCAGAAGATGGAACTCCTGATTATCAGGCTATTGCTAATGTAATAGATTCTTTTGATGAAGTTCAAGCTGTAGAAATTAAACCTTTAGCATTCGGAATGATGTTTATTGAAGTTCAAGTAGTCCTTGGAGAAGGTGAGGGGATCGTTGATGAATTCGAGGAAAGGGTCAGAAGTATAAATCCTCTAGTGGGACAAATAGAAGCACTAGAAATGGGAAGACTGTGAAAATCTAATTAGATCAATAATGATCTAAAGGTGAACGCATTAGTTCGCGCATCAAGACAGTTGCATATGTCCCTGGTGGAAGGATAAATTTCATTCTCATGCTACATCCTTCAGAGTTCCATAAATCATTCTCTCTAGGGCCTTCTCCCCAACGTTTTGAGATAGAAGATTCATGAATTTCAGGCACTTCTTCTATTGAAAAATCTCGGAACATTACAGATAATGGCCTCCTAGTACCATTAGTAGAAAGACGAGGGATGGCAGATACTTTCCAATCAATAGAATCTAAATTAGTTATTTGAAGTGCTTTATTTTCTATACCTCCAGGAACTCCTGTGGCAATTGGTGCGTCATTACCAGGAAGTGGCCCCGTTACTGCTAAACGTCCCAATCTACAGTTTCTACGACATCTGTCTAAATTTGTCTCACTAACTTCAGACATCTTTCCCACATCAATTCTGCCACTAGGTTGTACTGGGGCTACTAAATCGCCAATTTCTGGTTCGACAATCCCAAGATTAGACTTAAGACGTCCAGCTAATGAGTGATTAAACGCTAAAGATTGTAAAGAATGAACAGTTAATAATTGTAATGATGGAGGAAGTGTTTTGTATGCTTTAACCCAATTTTCAGGTTGTTTTTGCAAACTCTCCAACATATTTCTCTCAAATCCTAAATGTTTAGGAATGATTTCTAAACACTTTTCAGGATCTTGTGTATTTCTCCACATTTCTCTAAAAAGTTCTGTTTCTAGGCCATCATTCATTCCTTTCATTCCAAGATATAAATTAACTGCTTCCTGGAAATCTTCCGAAACAACTGCACGTCCAACTTCTGGAGTAACTGGCCTAGTTGAGCCAAAGCGTTGAGGGCCAATCCAATTAGGGAAAACATTCTCACCTAGTCTTTCAGACATATTAGAAATTAATTGTAATACTCTCCGCATGGCCTCCTTACCATCCATTGGGTCGCCATTCTCGTAACAACATCCTCTTACAGTTATTGAGAACCTATTTCCATCATGATCAGACATGCCTATTTTTTGATGTGTACGGCCTAATATCTCTAATGTTGTATCTGGAATCTCTACGGATTCTACTTTTTTCCGTGGAGCATCAATGACAAGAAGTTGTGTAGTTATTGCTCTCTTATCTTTCAAACCAGATGCAAAAATACGATTTCTGTTGATTCCACAGGCTCTTGATAATCTCTTAAGAAAGCGATTAGTTTCCCAATTTACTAATGTGGCTCTAACTACTGTAAAACGACCTTTTGGATCAAGTGCAGGAATAGGTGAGACTTCTTCGACTCTGAAATCTTCGACTTGAACTTTCAAAAGCCCTCCTATTCCTAAACCTTCCACGGCTCCAGAACCAAAACCAAGATACTCTTCAATGGACTTATTATCCATATTCAACAACGCTTATAATTTTAAATTAGATAATTCTTTATTGATACCTGAACAAAGATCACGGAAAACTTTCTCAGCTTTCTTACCTTTTACACAACGAACGTATAGTTCAGGTTCATCCAAATCAGGATGTTTTTGGAAGTAATTTGCATAGTCTACATCTTTGCTATCATTGAGACGTGAACGGAACAATTGCAGGGTTGAATGATTCTCTCCGATGATTCTGAGGCGAAGTTCGGTTCCTTCGTTTTTCAAGACTTTGATTGGCATAAGACAGCCGTTCGAGTCGCCACTCCTTTTTGAGGGCTTGCCTTCGAATGCTGGCTATTGAAGGGACGGAAGACGGTCTAACTTTAACACCGATATTGATTCGGGTTAATGATGATGGGGGGCGAATCAAGAGAAGAAAGGTTCGCCGAGGCTTTCGGAAGATTAGCCCCCGCGATACTAATTATCAGCCTATTATTAACCGTAATAACTGCATCCGTACTTTTCCCATTACCGGAATTCACTACCGATCTTTCATCTTTCGCACCAGAAAGTGAGGCGAAATCTGCTGAAGAAAGAATGAATCTTGTAATGGAGGATACCCCTAATAGGATATATGTTCATGTTACGCCAAATGAAGAAGGCGCCAATGTTCTCGAAATCGGAGCATTGCAACAATTATACGAAGATTTAGAAGAAATTGACGAAATATTTGGAGATGAAATTATTGCACATATAAATGTTGCAAGCATTTTACAAAATATACTAGAGGAAAGAGATAATGAAAATAGGTCAATACAGGATTTTAATGAATGGGATAATCTACTTCTAGCAGTTATAGATGACGATGAAGAATGTACAGATGCAATTGGTAATGATCAAGCTATTGCATCAGCAACATTTGCAAATGATGCTTTACTAAATATTGATTTTGACTATATGCATGTTTGTGACTGGATTGTGACTAAAGAAGGTAGTTCAACTCCAATTTCATCTAGTACTATGTGGGTCATAGAAGTTGATGGTTCTTTAGATTCTAAGGATAGGCAAACACTTGCAAAGAATATCAGAGAGGTCTTAACTGGAAATATCTCTTCAGATTCTAGTACAGTATTGAATTATGGAGTTATTTCAGATGACCTGATCAGTAATGACATCAATGACACAACATTAGATAATTTCACCTGGCTATTGATGTTAGCAATTATTGTTGTAGTATTTGTTTTAGCAGTGGTCTTCCGTTCAATATTAATGATTGTAGCTCCTTTACTAGGGCTAACTGCGGCTCTAGTTTGGACCTATGGAACTATCACCTTACTAGGAAGGCCTTTTTCTATACTTGAAGTTGCTGTGGCTCCAGTAGTTTTTGGCCTAGGAATTGACTATGCGATTCATCTTCAAAGAGGATATGAAGAAGCCAGAAAAAATACTAATTCAGCCGCTCATGCATGGATAAGAGCATTTTCAATATTAAGAGTAGCTCTGACACTGGCAGTAGTAACTACAGTGTCTGCGTTCCTTGCAAGCTCTTTATCTCCATTACCGCCGTTACGAACTTTTGGTATCACATTAGCATTAGGAGTAGTATGCGCATTTATTGCTAGTACAGTAACCGTTGGAGCTTTACACGTAGTTGTGGAAAAAACTACAGGCGTTAAGAAAAGAAAACCTATTGATTTATCGAGATTTGCTGATTTGGCAACTAATTTCCAAAAAAGAAATACTGCAAGGATATTGCTTGTTGTTGTTTTGCTTACGACCAGTTCAGTATTTTTAGCAGGAACTAAACTTGAGACAAGTTTTGAACTAACAGATTTTCTTTCAGAAGAAGATATGCCAATTATGGAAGTTAGAGGGGACATGTACGAATCTTATGATGCAGCCGCTTGGAAGTCAGTAACTATACTCATTGAACCAAGTAATGACAAAGATTCACTATCGGGTGAAAGAGACTTGTTACGAGGACTGGATATGTTAGATCTTAGGATTTCTACTATTTCTAACGTAGTCATACCGACTAATACTGATTCACAACGTCCATCTTATGACGGTTTATACCCTATACTCAGAGATGCTATTGAAGCAGATTCGAGCTTTGGAGAAACATTTCATCTCGGAATTTATGACGGAAGATTAGATGTGGGAGATGGTTTTGAAGAAGGAGATATTTCAGCAGCAGTTCATTCACTACTACTTAATGATTCAATTGGGGAGCCACTGAGAGGGCAATCTTGGAGTGAAAGAACATCGATGTATGTCGCACTAACTGAGGATAATAATAATCTAAAATATCTCAAAATAAGAGTCGATGTCATAGCAGAGACTAGTGAAGAAACTTCAGTACTAGCTATAGAATTTGAGAAACAAGCAGAATGGATAGAAGAATCCGGATATATTGATGCTAACGCTCACATTGGCGGAGATGTAATGATGATTCACAGTATTTTCTCAGGACTTGTTGTCTCACAAGTTGAATCTACTGGTTGGAGCTTACTTGTTTCGATAATAGTTCTATTCATCTTAACTAGAAGACTGGGGCAATCATTAGTAGTTATTCTTCCAGTCGGAATTAGTGGTTCATGGGTTGTTGGATCAATGGCGATTCTTGGTTTAAATTGGAATGTATTGACAATTATGATTACAGCACTTACCGTTGGACTAGGGATAGATTATTCCATACATGTGTGGCGAAGTTTTGAAAGTAATCGAAAATCAGGTTATGGAGTATGGGAATCTATGAAAATCATGTATCAAACTACAGGTACAGCCCTAATAATGTCGGCAGGTACGACAATTTGTGGATTTTTAGTTCTAAAATTATCACCTATACCCGTGATTCAAGATTTTGGAATTGTTAGTTCAATCTCTGTAGCATTTTCTCTAATACTAGCGTTGTTCGTACTTCCAGGACTATTAGCTGCAGAAGTCAGAACATCCAGTGAGAACTAGACGGGTTCAATTAAAGATGAAACTTCGACCATATCTAGACCCTGCTCTCTAGCAACAAGAGCCAAAGACATCCATAAAGTAACAGTCCCCAATGAGCGCCTTTTCCTTTGAGCTCTTCTGACTACTTCCCGATTATCTATTTTTGATTTCTTTGCAATAAATCGAATCAACGCTGGAATATTACTTTCTGAACGATCGGGAGGGTATTTTCCTTCAGATATATTTTCGGACTCAACAACATTAACAACAATTTCAGATTTAACCTCCACCTCATCTACAAAAGAAGTGGATTTAGAGTTAAATATTGGCGGGGATGAAATTATTCTTAACATTGGTTGCCAACCAAGACTAGGTGTAGATTTTTTATCGAAAATAACTGGAGATACAAAATTATTTTCTAATTTTAACCAACCAGATTCAATTAATTTTTCAATTACTAAAGATGCCTCTTCTGGTTTCATCCATTGAAGTTCTAGAGACCATAGTCTCACTAAGTCTGAAATTCTTAATTTTTTATCCTCAGAAAAACTCACAAATATCAATTTATGAAAATCATCATTGGATTCATCATACATACTAACATACTTCTGAACATATAATGTCTATTGATTGTTTTCTAATCAATTCCAGAACAACAGAACATTTAGTTGAATAATGGGGGTTACTTCCGGCGCTATTGAAATATATGGCGAATGACTACGTTGCAAGAGATCCTCGTACGGGTAAAATTATCCAACAAAGGAAAAAATCTGTTGAAATGGACATTCGTTCTTTACAACCATCAGATGGGCCGTGGCAAAGAATTCCTATTTTTGAGATTCTAAAATTAGCAGAAGGAAGAATCGAAAGATTAGAATTGTCTTTAACAAATGGGGGAGGTTTTGTAAAAAGAACAGATGGCATAAAGGCTCTAGCTAGAGTATACGAAAACTCAATCCCAAAAGCGCATGAGATTTTACTAGAAGCATTAGATGATGACGATGTAGAAATAAGAATAGCAGGATTGGAAGTAATGCCTAGTTTTTCATTAAAACTTCATACTGATTTAATGGTTTATCTATCAGATAGATTGCAAGATGAAGACGTAAATGTAAGAAAGATTGCAATGCAGGCTCTACAGAAAATGTCTCCAATCTTTCCTTCCGGTTGTGAAGAGATTCTGAGAAGAGAGTTAAGAAGTGGAAACAAAGAACATAGGAAAAATGCTTTTGAGGCTCTAAAATTGACAAGTATTGCATGGCCAGAAACCGGCTGTTTACATATTGATGAACTAATCAGAGAAGATGAAGTAGATCTTAGAAGAAATGGATCGAAGATTCTAAAAAATATTGCCGCCAAAGGAGGACCTTCGGGGTGGGATTTAATTGGTTGGTCATTGGAAGATGAAGATGCACAGGTCAGAAGAAATGCAGCTAAATGCTTGGTTACTCTGACAAATAGTGAACCTAGGATTGCCCTTATATTGGTCGAACATGCCTTAAATGATGATGATACAGATGTTCGCAATTCTGTAATTCGCGCTATGAAGAAATTGGATATGCAGAGTCCAAGAGTCACAGACATGATTTTACGCGGAGCAAGATCAAGGGATATTAACCTAAGAACTGCTTGTGTCGAGCAACTTTCAATCATTCTTACTGGAGATAGATTAAGGGAAAGTGCAGCGGAATTATTGAGGCAAGAAACTAATCCAAAGCTTCGTAAACGTCTTACTGCTCTATCAATAGATGTTGAATTAGATGGTTCGGAAAGTGAGAAAAATAGATTTTTAGCACCAGTTGAAAAAGTCAATGACGATGATGAAAAAGAGTTCACTATGCAAATTAAGCAGGACAAGCCGAGGGGTGAACATGATAAACAGAAGGCAGGTCGGGCAAAACCTGAGGACTTGAGATGAGCGAACAGTTTGACGAGAAACTCGAACAATTTGAACGCCTGTGGGAGGGTGTCACACCAAATGGAATCAATAGACAAAAGTCATTAAAATTTCAGCAATACATGAAGCAACATGTGCTTCAGAAGTTCCATAAAAAGACAAATGACCAATTTGCTTCTGCAGATAAGGGTCATTTTAATCATAATTTTTCTTCAAAGGATCAATTTCTAACAAAAGAGAATTGTAAAAAATACTGGATGGGAGAACTTCAGAAGGAAATCAAAGAATCCGAAACCTTCTGAGGCGATGAAATGTCAATTTTTGAGAAATGGAACTTAGAATCTAACATATTAGATGCTATAATATCACGAGGTTGGACCGAACCAACAGAAATACAACTAGATTCAATCCCTCTTGCAAGAAAAGGGAGAGATATAGTCGGACAAGCAAAGACTGGTTCAGGAAAAACTGCGGCATTTGGAATACCAATAATAGAAAGATGCCAGGATAAAGGGTATCCTCAATCAATAATTCTTTGTCCAACGAGAGAGCTTGCAGTTCAGGTAACGGAAGAATTGGAAATACTACAAGGGAAAAAGGGATTGAAAATTATCTCAGTATACGGAGGAACAGATATTGAAAAACAAGCAAAAGTCCTATCAAAAGGATGCGATATTGTTGTAGGGACTCCGGGCAGAGTTATTGATATGGCTAAAAAAGGTCATCTAAAATTAGAAAAAATTTCTATTTTTTGTTTAGATGAGGCAGATAGAATGCTAGACATGGGATTTTTCCCCGATATTTTATGGGTAATTGGAAAAATGCCAAATCGGGAACAGAATTTATTATTTAGCGCAACATTCCCTGATGAAGTATTGAACATTACTGAAGAAATAATGAATGATGCTGAGCATGTGATGACCGATGATTTAGAAGTTGATATTCCTGAAATTGACCTTTATGCTGTAAGGATAGGGAGAGCAAATAAATTATGGGTTCTTGGAAGATTAATAGCTAATATGTCCGAAAATGGACAAATGTTAATCTTCAGTAATACAAAGAGAATGGTAGATGTAATTGTAGAAAGATTAGGTAAGTTCCAAATGAAGGCAGTGGGGATACATGGAGATATGCCTCAGAAAAAGAGAGAGAAATTATTGAATAATTTTAAATCCGGAAATGAAAAAATAGTTGTAGCTACAGATGTTGCCGCTAGAGGACTAGATGTTGATGGTATTACCATTGTTGTAAACTATGACTTACCCGACGATACGGAAGCATTTGTCCATAGAATTGGTAGGACTGGTAGAATGGGTAGGAAAGGAGAAGCATGGAGTCTTGTTTCAAAAGAAGATAAGGGTAGTTTACAAAAAATTAGTTCAACTTGGGGACTAGAAATACCATTCGTAGAAACTCCTGAATTGCCCGAAGGGATAAATAGAGATCCGGTTAGAAAAAGAGAGGATTGGGATGAAGTAGCGGATTCATTTGGGATGGTTAAAATTAACCTTCAGATTGGGGGACAAGACTCGACAAAAAGGGCGTTAAGTGATTGGATTGTCAGTCAAGCAAAGATTCCAGAGATAATTATTGGTGAAATCAATCAATCAGATAAAAATACAGAGATTGAAGTTCATGTTGCAAAAGTTGCTTATGTTATAGATGTGATTAAAGCAAGAGAATATAATGGTCGCAATCTTAAACCACAAATTATTGAAGTATGAGGTAATTAAATGTCTGAATCAATTTCAGAAGATGGTATTATATCACTAGATTTAGTAGGTTTCTATTGTCCAATTCCAATTCATGAAACACGCAGACTACTTGATAAAAGTGAAGTCGGGACCATTGTTAAAGTCATATGTGATGATCCTGAAACAAAACATGATATGCCAGCATTATGTAATCGATTAAATGTGGAGATAATTAAATTTGAAGAAAAAATTGGAGAGTTTATTTACACGATAAGGAAATAAAATAATTATTTGAATTCGGAGAAATTATTATGGGAAATGAGAAAATCAACATTAAAGAAAACTTAGAGGTCCCAGCAGATGCTCGTTTACCGACAAAATATGGAGAATTTAGAATAAGAGTATTTCATGAAAAGGATACAGGATTAGATCATGTAGCACTAACTTTGGGAGATATGAAAGGTCCTGATCCAGTACTCGTTAGAGTTCACTCCGAGTGTGTTACCGGTGATGCATTTTCCAGCATTAGATGTGACTGTGGTTCTCAATTGGACGATACTTTGAAGAAAATACAAGAAAAGGGTTGGGGTTGCTTACTATACCTTCGACAAGAAGGAAGAGGTATAGGACTTCATGCCAAAATTCAGGCATATAACCTACAGGATAAGGGAGCAGATACATTAGATGCGAACTTAATGTTAGGTTTACCAGGGGATGCAAGAGATTATTCAATTGCTTCGATTATTTTGAAAAGTATAGGAATTACAAACGTTTCACTACTAACCAATAATCCAGACAAAGTAGAAAAATTAAGAACTCTGGGAATTAGAGTAGATGAAAGAGTTCCATTAATTGTTGGAGTGAGAACAGAAAATAGAGATTATTTACAAACTAAAAGCGATAGAATGGGTCATCATATTTCATTAAGTGATCTCGAAAGAAATCGTCAGAATTAGTCTCGAAATACAAGATGGGGCCGTGACCGGGAATTGAACCCGGGCCGGCGGGACCACAACCCACCGTGCTAACCTCTACACCATCACAGCCGTCTTGGTAATCACTCGAGCATAGGGCCGTATTTCAAGCGTTCCAAAGAGACACGATGAGAATCATATTACCAACGCATTCAAGCGGTAGTTAACTTCGCAGACGAATGATGGTGAAGTCGGGCAACATAACGATATTATTTTTGACGATGTTTCTACTAGCACCGATGACCCCTATTATTCAGGCAGATACAGTAATTTCATCTGAATCTATAGAGTTAACTTCAGTAGGGAATTTTGATGATCCAAATCAGTGGGAGATAACCAGTACTTCGGGATTTAGTAATGACCCAGCAGATTATACAATAGGGATGATTGCTGATAATGAACTTTCATTCACACATAATAGACCTGCCAACTTCGAAACACAGAACTCTTGGGCAAGTAGTAGTTTAACTGGTTCAAACTATAGCCTTGGAGCACCTGACACTTACTATACATGGTCAAAAGGTCCAGATATCTCAGTTGATGGCTTTAGTTATCCAGGATTATATGATAAAGAAATTGAGAATGTATCATTAGTACTACACTTCGAAATTCCTGATGTTTTATATCAAGATACTGTACAAATACTCTTACAGGGAAATGGGCCTGACAAATTAGTTAGAGAATTTGCACATACTAGTTCTGGAGTCTTTAGGATGAACAATCCGTTAGTAATAGAATTAGACGATTTACATGATTGGAGTTGGAATGAAATTGTAAACTCTCAAATCACTATTGATTATGTATCCATAGGTACAAATGATGATTCTGAAGTTAGAGTAGACGCGGTAGGAATACGTGTAAAATATCATATGCCATGGTATTCATTTGAGAATATCAAAGCAAATCATGAAGCTAATATTGAGAAATTACCAATAATTGATTTCTCACCATATGATGGAGACAAAGAAGGATTAGATATTGTGTCCTGTGGACTCACCCCCAATGGAGAAAATGAATCTTATTGGAATTTTGAAGTTGATGTACCATATGGCCAAGAATTGGGGAGAATACACGTTTATGGAACTGGGAATTATAGTATAGGGGTGATTCCTGAGGGCATTGAGGGGGATTTCTCTCCTAAACAATCTGGCGACCTAATTGATAATCCTACAGAGAAGCAATTTGTGAGAATACAAATTTTTGATGGTTGTATTGAAGCGGCCAGAGTGGATGTTAATGACCCTAGATTAATTGTAAATGGGAGGATATCGGGTTCTACAAATGGTCTCTCAAGTGCAAGTAATCTAAGATTTGCGATTGGGGATTATCTTATTGAAACTGTCTCTATGGAATCAGGAGAATTCTCATTCAATTCTCCAATAGGTCATGCATTCCCATTAGATAATAGTGAATCTACAATAGGAATTGCCTCTAGATTCCAATGGTCATCTGATGGAAATGCAGAAACTACTGTTGTGCATATTGAGGAATTAGCAATAACCGGTGGTTTTGAATTAGAATATGATTACTCGCCGACATGTCAGAATATTGCAAATTTAGAAATGATGGAAGATGAGGGAGGATTCCTAATGTCCTTACCTTGCAGTGACGACATCACTCCAAAATCAGGTTTAATGATTCAAACTTCAAGTTCGAATAATGATATAGTTAGAGTCGATTCACTATATAGTGCCGAACAAGACTTAAACTTCATAGAATTACAAACAGTTAATGATGCTTCGGGAGAAGTGAAAATAACAGTAGAAGTTTTTGACGGTGAATTAAGTGAAGATAATAAATGGACTGGGATTTTTACAGTTAACGTTGCTCCTATTTCAGATGCGCCAGTGATTGAAAATATTCCGTCGATTTCATATATGGATTTAGGCGATACTTTGATCATTCCAATGAATGTTTACGATGTTGACTCTGAAGATATAGAGGTCACTACTAGCAAGTCTTGGGCATTAATTGATGAAAACAATCATCTAATCTTGACGCCTATCGATTCAGGAATTCATACCGTTAATATTGTAGCGAATGATGGAGATAATATAGTCTCTGAGAATATTACTATTGATGTTTCAGCCAAATCAGATTTATTAGTTGAATCGATTACTGTAAGAAAAAATGGAGTTGATATCTCTAATGGAAAACATGGGGATGTTGTAGAAATTATTGCCTATATTAGAAACGAAGGAAGAGGGAGTGCTAATGGAATTGATGTCAGATGCTACGTAAATGAAATTTTAATAGATACAAAAAGAATCGACAACTTACAACCTGGATCTCTTGTAAATACAATTTGTGATACTGCTCTATCAGGTAATGATCAAGATAATGAAATAAGAATATTTGTAGATAGCACATATT
>CAXFIU010000012.1:0-38794 GCA_964003245.1 uncultured Candidatus Poseidoniales archaeon | reverse complement strand
ACCATGATGACCATGATGACCATGATGACCATGATGACCATGATGACCATGATGATGACCGTGATGACCACGATGATGACCACGATGATGACCACGATGACCATGATGATGACCGTGATGACCACGATGACCATGATGATGACAGTGATAACCATGATGATGCGATTGAAGGAGATAGCGATGTGTTCACTTACGACCCACACAGTTGGTTAAGTCCCCTAGCTTTCGAAGCACAACTTAATGTTGTTTTAGACACACTAAACTCAATATTCCCTGATGGTTCTTCTGATTTCACTGTAAATGCAGCATTGTACAGTAGTCAATTAGTCGATCTACATGAGCGCTTCACACTAGCTTTCGGAGAAGGTGGGACTTGCGATATGGCTGGACAGGATAAGACTATAGTTGCAAACCATAATGCATATTCTTACATTTCTACAGAATATGATATTGATATTATTACATTACATGGGTTGGATCCTGAAGGTGAACCATCTCCTGGTGATATCGCTGAAGTGGTAGAAAGTATTGAAGAAAAAGGAATTACTGTACTTTTCGTGGAAGAATTTACTGATCAAACAGCTGTGAGCTCTATTGTTGAGCAAACTGGAGTTTCGCTACTGATATTATACACAATGGAAATGGCTCCAAGTGATTCTAGCGATAATTATCTATCGATGATGAATAAGAATCTAGAAAATCTAATTTCTGGATGCGGATGTTAATCTTATATTATTAGTTGGTGTTGTATAATGAACTACATAGATTTAATACCTATCATTTTCGTTACAGGAGTCTTTGTAGCGTTTATAGGTGGTTTATTTTATGAATATTTACGAGTTAAGTATACTAGGTTCTAACAATAGGTATTAGTGGTAAAAATAATTCGGCTGGAATTAAAGTGGAAATAAATACAAATGAGGATGAATGTTGCGAACCTTCAATTTTAGAGGTAAGTAATTTATCAGTAATTCGTTCAGGTAAATTAATTTTAGAAGATATTAATTTAACAGTACATAAGGGAGAGTTCATAGGTCTTGTAGGGCCCAATGGAAGTGGTAAATCCACACTTCTTCTTTCTCTCCTTGGTGTTTTGAAACCCCACAAAGGATCGATAGAAATATTTGGGAATAAACCCAACTCAAGAAATTTCTTTGGAAGAATTGGTTGGGTATCTCAAGCCGCTTCCAATTTACCTAGTCAAGTTAGATTAACTGTTCGTGAGTTAGTTAGATTAGGTACCATAAGTGGGTCGAACATCTTTTCATTCCGTGATAATGGAAGTAATGAGAAGGTTACTAGAGCAATCGAAATGGTTGGTCTAGAAGATGTAGAACATGTTGATGTATCTCGTCTTTCTGGTGGTCAGAGACAGCGTGCTGTTATTGCAAGAGCATTAGCAACTGAAGCAGAATTTCTTTTACTTGATGAACCATTGGTTGGTATGGATAATAATGCTAGAAATTCCTTGTTAAAGTTATTAGATCAACTTTGTCACGAGGCGGGTAAAACAATTCTGATGGTGTCTCATGATTTAACTGCAATACGCCAAACAGCTCATAGAATGATTTTCTTGGAAGAGAAAATTAGGTTTGACGGGCCAACTCATCTCTTCCCTGATTTGGAAACTTTGGCAGGTTTACGTGGAATTACTCCTACTCATGAAGGGCCAATTCATATTCATTCAATTCCCTGGTCAGAGGATGTGTAATGATGTGGCAAATAGATGAACTAACTTTAGGTAAATTTTTATTGAACCCACTAACGACCTTATTGGAATCAATAGCTCCTATTGTTCCAGGAGAAGTATTTCCTTACTTTTTCACTATGGAAATGTTTCAACGTGCTATGATTTCAGCATTATTTGTAACTATTGTTGCAGGGCTTCTAGGCACATTCCTATTGGTTAGAAATCTTGCATTAATAGGCGATGGTTTAGCCCATGTATCTTTTGGCGGTGTTGCTATAGGTGTTGTCTTAGGCGCTACATCTCCTTTGTGGTACGCATTAGTTTTCAGTATCATTGCATCAATCATTATTTATGAATTACAGTCTAGAGAAATACTTACTGGAGATGCTTCGATTGCAATATTCCTTACTGGAATGTTAGCCCTAGGTCTTGTTTCTTTACGAATCGGTGGTGGAGGCATTACAACGGATATTGAAGGTTATTTGTTTGGTAATTTACTTTTAATTGATGAAGATGACTTCAATATGATATCTAGTATTTCCATTTTCTCATTCGTGATTCTATGGAGGATGAAATCAACTTTACTTGCAACTACTGTTGATCCTCTGTCTGCAGCAGTCCAAGGTATCCCTGTTCGAAAGATTGGGCTTTTATTTAGCATAGTAACGGCCGCAGTAGTTGTGAGTATGGTACAAGTCGTTGGAGCGTTGTTAGTTACCTCATTGCTTGTAACTCCTGCAGCAACTGCTCAATTAATCGGGCGTAGCTTCCGTTCATGTTTAGTATGGACTCAGATATTTGGTTTGAGTTCAGTTCTATTAGGGCTTTATTTTTCTGCCGAACACGATACTGGTAGCGGTTCAATGATTGCATTAGTAGCAGCAATAATATTCTGTTCCGTGGCTATTTTAACTAATTTCAGAGATTTTTTCAAAATCCCTAACAATGTTTTAGAAAATTGGCAAATGCTGAAATTTAAATTTATGAAATGAGTTTAGCCTCGGCTAAACTTTATATTAGCCGCGACTAAACATATGTCATGTATTCGGTGGCAATTGAGGATTATCTGAAATCTCTTTGGAAACTTGGCCCCAAAGATGTAGGCACCCAGGAGTTAGCATCTCACCTTGATATCAAACCGGCTTCAGTAACAAAAATGGTTCACCGACTAACTGAGATGGGTTTAGTCGATCATACACCCTACCAAGGCGCCTCATTAACTCGTAAAGGGGAACTAGAAGCTTTGTCAGTAGTACGTAGACATCGTCTATTAGAGACATTCCTTTCCCAAACTTTAGGTCTTGGCCGTGAGCAATTACATGTTGAGGCAGAGAGACTAGAACATGCCCTTTCCAAGGAACTTGAAGCCTCTATAGCCGAATATTTGGGCAATCCTACTCGTGACCCTCATGGGCACCCAATACCAAGCCCTAATGGAGAATTATATGATGAAACTGATCTTCCTTTATCTGATTCTCCGATTAATATGACTCTAACCGTCATGCAAGTACCAGACAATGACTCGAATATTTTATCATGGCTAGAAAATAATGGCATTCATCCAGGAATTAAACTAAAGATAATCTCTAGAGATGATTTTGATGGTGGCCTTAATGTTATAATTGGTAATAGTAAAATACGCATTTCTTCATCAATCGCTAGTTTAGTGAAAATCTCTTTTGAGGAGTGAAGTTGATGGTAACCTCAAATGAAGTATTCGAGGTTATTGTTGTAAGCATGCGGGATTCTTTTCTTGCAGTTACCGTTTTTGTTGCTGCAATGGTTCTATTATTCAGTTGGTTACAGTATATTACTGCAGGAAGATTTGTTGATACAATCCGAGCAAATACTCGCTGGCAACCAGTGATTGGAGCTTTCATGGGTATCACCCCAGGATGTGGAGGAGCCATTGTAATGATGCCAATGTACGCACGTGGTTATGTCACCTATGGGACAGTAATAGCGACTCTTATTGCCACTTTGGGAGATTCAGCCTTCGTTTTAATCGGTGCAGCAGTTACTGATTCATCATTCATTGCTCCTGTTATAGCCGTACATCTTATTTCGTTAGTTATTGGAATTTGTTGGGGTTATCTTGTAGATGCTATGAAAATTTCACCTCTTAATCCACTGGGCAAATTTAGTCCAAAATTTCAATATCAATCTAAAAATGTCTCAGAAGAAGGAAATGAAGATACGAGAGAAGTCTTTGAAGATCTAGGAAGAGAAGATGAAGGCGGTTGGGGGTATTTCCTACTTCATCAAGGATACACTGTTTGGTGGATTGTAACTGCTCTCGGACTTATATTCGCAGTTTTGCTTTTGGTTTGGAGTTCTCAGGACGCAGATTTCGCTCTTGAAACTAATTACAATCCATTGACTCTCCATGGTTTCATTACCTGGATTGGTTTGATTGGAACTTCATTGTCGATAATTCTCTACATTTCGCAGAAAAATTGGATTGGTGATGATACAGAAGCATCTATTGGTGACAAATTATATTCGATGCGTGAAACAATGATCCACTCTGCAAGTGAAACAGCATTTGTTACTTTTTGGGTGATGTCCGCATATCTTATTTTTGAATTTTCTATGTTGTTTTCTGGAATGACTGAGGCTGATTTGGCATTATATGGTGATGGAATCATTGCCGTAATTCTCGCGGCGGTCATTGGACTAATTCCAGGGTGTGGGCCACAAATAATTGCAATTACTGCATATACTAAGGATATAATTTCATTTCCAGCACTTGCAGCAAATGCCATCAGTCAAGATGGTGACGCACTGTTCCCACTACTTGTCAGGCATAGAGCAGCAAGCCTTTGGGCAACAGTACATACTACCATTCCTGCCATAATTGTCGGTATTTTTTTGATGTTCTTCGATGTAACGTTCTAATTTCAATCTTAAGATACTACACAATGAAAACCAAAGTGCCCTCGCCTAAACATGAGTCAACGGGTTTGGTTATATTCAGTAACTATTGTTATCGGCCTTTGGATTTCTGCCACAGGGGCAGGAGGGGCCCTTCCCGATAGCACAGCCGAATGGCCCGTCAACGTTTGGTGTTGGGGTATATTCGCCAGCATTTTCGTGATGACTGAACGAAAAGAGAGAATCGAGATGTTCGCAGTCGTAGCTTTAGCGACACCAATGGAGTTATTTTTCTCCGAAGTTTGGTTAATTTACGAATATCAACGGGATTTCATGCCTCTGTTTGTACCAGCAGGACATTATTTCCTCTTTGATTTAGGTCGTCGAGGGGCTTCCCAAATTAGAGAGAGTATGATTATGCTAACACTTCTTCCGTTCGTTCCTTTAGTCGCCTACGGGGTATTTACTGGAAGTGACACGTCCGGTTTTATACTGCTTCTTCTTGTACTTGTTTTTGCTAAATGGGGGCCTGAACCTGCCCTATATGCAGTCATGGTTTGGGCAGCATTAGCTATGGAACTCTGGGGGACCTATCTCGGAAATTGGACCTGGTCATCAGAAGTTCCATGGACAGGTCTTACTGCATGGAATCCACCGCTTCTAGTAGGAGCATTCTATTGCCTTGGTGACCTCTTGGTTAATTTGTGTGTTTCTAAACTTGATTCTGATCCTCAATGATCTTCCTCTCATTATCTCTCCTCAGTCAATTTCATACGCTTTTCTTTTCCCGCATTAATCAATGACCTCTTCCAATATTCGTAGATATGATATTGATTGGTTACGAGTAATTCTTTTTGGATTATTAATACCATTTCATGTCGCTATTGGTGTTTACTGGTCTACTTATGGAGCCGAGATAAATCCCAATATTGATGAAATCTCCGATCAAGACAATGGGGCAATATTTGTAGAGGAAAATAACGATTACACTACCGAATCAGTTTCATTAACTAGTATGATATTACATTGGATGCATCAATGGAGACTTGCTGCTTTATTCATGATTTCAGGTATGGGTACTGCATTTGCTTTCAAAAGTCGGACTTGGAAATTATTTCTTAAAGAAAGGTGTCAGCGTCTGCTAATTCCAATGTTTTTTGGAGCATGGACAATGGGTTTTATCGGTTCATTAATACTTGACCCTCAAAGCAGTGATCCAATTGGAAGTTTCTTATGGGGTATAATATGGAGATCTCTAGTATTCTGGATACCTATTTACGGTAAATTAATCGCTTTAGGTCACCTCTGGTTCCTTTGGAATTTATTCCAATATTCATTGATAATGACACCTATTTTCCATTATTCCAGTAAATATCCAGATGGTGATTTAGTACGTTTTATCCGTTCCTTCTTTTCTATTCCAATGAGTCTAGGAATTTTATTGGCGCTGCCATTAATTCTGAGTATTACTGAAATAATTTTCAAACCTTGGTTTCCGGGTTATATTGGTGTCGGATATGAGTGGTTTTGGTTCTTCGTATTCTTTGCATTTGGATACATTTGTATTATTGCTAAAGAACAATATTATGATTTTCTTGCAAACCAGCGCATAGTAATCACAGTCATTACTCTATTCTCCACTATGGCTTTTATTTGGTTACGATTACAACAACATGATTCTGGTATTCCTTATGTTGATGGTGGTTGGTTAGGAAATAGTATATTTCACAACAAGATGACAATTTTAGCTTGTCTAATTCATAGTTTTCATTCTTGGTTCTGGTGTCTAACTATCTTCTCATGGGGTTCTAAGTTACTAAATAAGCCTAGTAGACATTTGTCTTATCTAAACCAAGGAGTTTATCCTTTCTACATAGTACATATGCCATTGACTTATGCGGGCCTCAGATTTTCTACTTATTTAGGCATGAAGAACTATCCTGCTGTGATTTCTTCAACTATTTTTGTCGTCATTACATGTTGGATATTCTTTGAATTGGTAAGACGAAGTAGGGTGACACGATTTTTGTTTGGTATCAAAGAAAAGAAATTAATTCCTTAATATTTTAGAAAAACATAAAAATAACTATGCTTTGACTAATATATGGGAGAAAATAAGTTATCCCCTGAACCTTGGTTTTTACACTTATTAGGTTTAATAAGCCCTATTTTAGTAATATCAGGTAATCTTATGGGTGGTTTTTTTACTGCAATGGGTGTAATCTTTATTTGGGGTTTAGGGCCACTTCTAGACATTCTATTGGGTAAAAGTAAGGTCCCACGTCCTCCGAGAGATTCAGGTACTCCCTTTGAAATTTTATTGTGGGTCCATGGAATATTGCATTTCTTTGTAATTGGCACTTTTTTCATGTTTGCATTCGAACAGAATGATCTTAATTTATGGGTAATTACTGCAGCAATTTCCACTGGCCTCTGTTCGGGTGCTTCTGCAATTGTGACAGCTCATGAACTAGGACATCATAAACCTAAAAGCCCTGGTTGGATTCTTGCACGACTTCTTCTATTTTCTGTTAATTATTCACATTTTACTACAGAGCATAACCATGTGCATCATAGATGGGTGGCAACTGAAAGAGATTCTGCTAGTGCTAGATTGGAAGAGGGAGTTTGGCTATTCTGGCTAAGGACAATTCCGGGGCAATTCATTTCAGCCTGTAGAGTACATAATAATAAAGGAAGAAGAGGACTTAAAAATCCTGCAATTCAACAATTTTTAATGCAAATACTAGTTGGGGTCATTTTACTATCTTTTCCAAATGGCTTAGTACTTTTATCTGGTTGGATAATACTTTCATTATTAGCGATCCTAACCTTAGAATATGTAAACTACATACGTCATTGGGGGCTGAGGAGGGACTTAGACGAGCGTCAAACAGCTATGCATTCGTGGAATACTGAATCACGTTGGTCACGTTGGTCATTACTGGAACTTACTCGGCATTCCCATCATCATTTACAAGCGAGCGTTCCCTTCTGGAAACTAGAACCACATCCAGAGGCTCCTGAATTACCATCGGGATATTATGCATGTTGGTGGCCTTGTTTAATACCTCCCGTATGGAAACGATGGGTCTCACATCGTATACCTAATTATGAATAATTTACTTTTTCCATTTAACCTTCTTCCTCATTGTTATTATAGAACCTCTATCGCTCCCAAGGTTAGAATTCAGATGCTTTCGAAGGATATTACACTTCATCACCTTAGGAAAACCGCTGCTAGAGATACTGATGATTACGTTTTTTCGCAACTGATTCCATATATTGGTAACAAAAGAAAATTGTTGGATATAATTCATCAAGCAATTGATATTACTGGAGTTGAAGGAGGATCTTTTGTCGATTTATTTTCAGGAAGTACAGTAGTGGCAAGATTTGCAAAAAAATTAGGTTTCAGAGTTCTATCAAATGATTGGGAACCTTATTCTGAACAAATAGCTATTGGAACAATCGTGAATAATAAATCTCCTAATTTCGACCAACTTGGTGGTTGTGAGAATGTATTCAAAATATTAAATGATGTAGAACCCATTGAAGGTTATGTCACCAATCACTTATGTCCCGAAGATGATGATAATTTGATTCATGAAGAGGATCGACTGTTCTTCATGCGAAAGAATGGAATGAAAATAGACGCAATGCGCGAACTAATTTCTTCCTGGGTTGTTGATGAAAAAATTACTTCCGAGGAGTTCGGTTATCTTATGGCATCATTCGTGTACTCGGTTTCCTATGTCAGTAATACCAGTGGTGTCTTCAAAGGCTTCCATAGAGGCTGGGGGGGTAGTAATGGCACTGCACAATATCGGATTTGTTCTGATATTGAATTGAGGCCTGCATTGACTTTCGATAATGGGAAGAAGAATTTCTCAACTCGTGAAGATGCAGGTAAATTAGTCCTCAAATTAACAAATATTTTAGGAGAAATTCCAGATATTGTCTATCTCGATCCTCCTTATAACCAGCATCCATATGGATCAAATTATCATGTATTGAACACAGTCACTCTATGGGATAAACCTAATTTTCCTAAGAAAATAACTCGCGGAACAAAATCCGCAATAAGACTTGATTGGAGGACAGAGCGACGAAGTGCGTACAATTCACAACGTAAGGCTGCCCAAGAGTTTCAGGAATTGATTGATAATATTACAGCTAAGTTTATTCTAACCAGCTATAGTACTGAAGGAAATATACCTCTTGAGGAGATGATGAGAATATTAGGTAGTAAGGGTTCTCTGCGCATTGTTAAAAGAGAATACGTCCGTTACCGTGTGAGTCCAACAAGACTCTCTCCTAAGCCTAGGAATGTTGAGTTTGTGGTGATTACAGATACTAATGGTAAACCTGAATCGATAGAAAGTCTGAAAGAAATCGTATCCGAACTGCGTCGCATCGACTCGGAAATCACAAATCCTTCTGAGTTGATACAATGAATGATGATAATGCGAAAGCAATATGGGCATATATTCAGGAAGCAGGAGACAAATTATCTGGTAAGTTACCTCCTTCTAGAAATCATCCAAGAGGTAGAAACCCCTATGCTCACGTAGCTATTTGCGTGAAAAGTAAATTTTCCCAATCATACAAAGAAATACCGGATGAAAAGTTCCAAGATGTTTTGGATTACATAGATTTTCTAGTTGAGAATCCTTCTTAGTTAAAATAACATAAAGGTGAAGTATGAATATTTTATCACTTCTTTCTGAGAGAGTTATATCCCATCCTGATAAGATCGCATTTGCTTTCCGACTTAACAATTCAAAGCAATATGAAGAAATATCATTCAAAGAATTAGATCAGAAAAGTAGTAGAGTCGCATTTTATCTCGAAAATAAAGGATTTAGAAGAGGTATGAAAAATCTAGTGATGGTTAGGCCTAGCATTGATTTTATTATTCTGATTTATGGGATGTTTAAGCTCGGGGTAATACCCTTATTCCCACCTAATTTAGATATCAAGAGTCGTAATGGGAGAAAACAATTGAGATTGATAATAAGTCGTGCTAAGATTAATGCTTTGATTGGTAGTCGTAAAATTTTATTCCTTAGTTGGTTTCTTAGATTACGAAACTCATCTCAAAAGATTTTGCCCATGAGTGAAATAAAATCTTATTATTCTGACCCGAATAATAATTCGGAGTATATTATCGATTCCGATATCGATTGGTTAGGAGAATCAGTATTTGTAAAATATACTACTGGATCTACTGGCCCTGCTAAAGGTGTAATTTACAATCATGCCATGCTCCATTCACATATTAAAATCTTAGAATCTGAGGGAATTAGTAGTGATGACATATTTTTTGGACGCTCTGGAACTTTAATTACCCACCCTTTAATTGGAATGACATCAATACTTCATACAAACAAACCAAAAAAGACTACAGGGGAAGAGATAGTTGAGGCAATAAATAAGTGGTCTATTAGTGCATGTTTCCTATCACCTCCTTCAGCAATTAATCTTTCCAATTATCTTGAAAATGTTAGTGAAACCAAGATTCCTACTCTGGAAAGATTGTACGTCGGCGGTGAATCAGTGCCCTCAGAAGTTGTTAGGAATATAGAACCTCATTTATCTCCTAATCGTCCAAAAAATGGTGGTTTTCATCTTGTTTATGGTGCTACTGAAGGATTTCCTCTTTGCCAAAATCAGACTAAGCATATCTTTCAAACTGAGTTTGAAACTAAATCAGGTAAAGGTATCTGTTTAGGGACAGCAGTCAAGGGAGTTAGAATTAGAATTCTTACATTCAAAGAATTATCAGGAGACTTTGATAATTCTTCTGCCGTAGATGTATCTGGTGATAGTATAGGGGAAATATCTGTCAGTGGATCTGTTGTTTATACTCGATTAGTAGGTGATGATGAGGAATTATTCGGTGGGCCTCTAACATGGGCTTTAGACGAAAATGATGGTAGCATCTGGCATAGAACCGGAGATCTTGGATATACAGATGATGAAAATAGAATTTGGCTGGTTGGAAGAAAAAAACACAGAGTTGAATTATCTAATGGCATAACATTGTACCCTAAACAAATTGAACCATTTTTAGATTCAATGTTTGGTATCCGTACAGCTTTAGTGAATGGTCCTAATAATATTCAAGCATCTATTATTGTTGAGGATAATGGGGCGAATTGGAATATTCTTCTGGACAAACTAATTCAATCAATTCCTATCTTATGTGAATTATTGGGGGATGATATTGATTTTGCATTCACATTATACAGTGAGGAATTTCCTGTTGATTCAGGCCACGAGGCAAAAATCAGACGTGAGGAATTAAGTCATTGGTTATGCGATAAATCATGAGATTACTCATTACTAACAATATTGACTCTTGGTTCTTCCCTTACAGGTAAATGAATCAATGAAGAAAATACTCCTACTGCGATACCAATCCACCAGACTGTTGTATAACTTCCATACATATCATACAGAACCCCGCCAAGGTATACTCCAACAAAGCTTCCCAATTGGTGTGAAAAGAATACAATTCCGTATAATGTGGCCATATATTTTATTCCATATATATGTGCTACTAAACCACTTGTCAATGGCACAGTTGCTAGCCATAAAAACCCCATTGCGAAAGAGAATATTAGGACGGTGTTGGCAGTAATTGGCGTTAGAATAAACCAAGCAGCAGCTATTGATCTCCCTGCATATATACCCGATAGTAACCATTTCTTACCAAACCTTTTTCCTGCCCAACCAGCCATTAATGTGCCAAATATATTTGCAGCCCCGATTACAGATATTGCCATCCCGCCGAGTGCTGCCGTTGTTTCTATACCTAGATCACCACACCATCCTGCCGGATCGATAGGAGCACTCATTTCTGTAACCAATGCTGGAAAATGTGCAGTTATGAATGCAAGTTGGTAACCACAGGAGAAAAATCCTACGAATATCATCATATATGTCGGGTCTTTGAAAGCTATCAGTAATATTTCACTCAGTGACTCTTCGATTTCTTCTTTCGACGCTCTTTCAGGATAACGCATGAATGGGAGCAAAAGTAATATTACTAATATTGATATTGCGAATATCAAGAAAACAGTTTGCCAAGTCATTGTCTTCAATAATATTATTGCTACTGTTGGACCTACAATTTGACCTGCAGATCCCGAAGCAGTTGCTATTGCTAGACTCATGGCTCTATGTTCCGGCGCACTGGCTCTTCCAACTACAGCTAAGATAACTCCAAACCCAGTACCAGCGATCCCAAATCCAACTAATATTTCATAAAGTTGTATCTCGACAGGTGTATTTGCTCCAGTTGTTAATACAAGCCCTAGTGAATATAATATCGCACCTAAGATTATTGCTTTTTTATCTCCGATTTTTTCAGCAAATGCTCCGAAAAAAGGAGCACCAAATCCCCAAGCTAGATTCTGTATTGCTATTGCTAAACTAAACTCAGATCTTGGCCAACCAAATTCTTCTTGAATTGGTATTTGGAAAACGCCAAATGATGCTCTAATAGCGAACCCGACTAATACTATTGAACATCCTATCAACAATACAGGTGTGAAAAGTCGTGATTCCTTTTCCATATTTACTGCTGATTAGTTTTATGAATAATGTTGTCGGTAAAAATTTATTTCTCTAAAAATGATCAGAATAATTTTTTTTGTATTTTAGAGGATTTAAGAGTAGTTCTTTTCCTTGTTTTGCTTCTACTACCATGTTTCTTTAAAATTTGATGACTGATATTTCTAACATCATCTCCTTTCCTTGCTGAATAACTTTTTTTAATCCCTTCTTTCCTACTTTCTATCTCGTTCAATATTGGCTCAGGGTAGTCTTTACCTATATGGCAGATTATAGATTCCTGTATCTTTTCTGACATTTTCCATGGTTCATGAATGTAATCAGTAGGCACCATTGATAATTCAGGAACCCACTTTCTAATATATTCGCCATTAGGATCGTGGTCTTTTCCTTGCTTAGTCATTGAATAGGCTCTAATTGTATTTATTCCCGTGGTGCCAGATTGCATTCCTACCTGAGACCAATGAATTCCTGGCTCATAATCTAAGAATAGTTTAGCAAGGTATTCTCCAGTTTCTTTCCATGGTAACCATAGGTTATAAGATGCACATGACATCATCATTGCTCTCATTCTGAAATTAATCCAACCTGTTGCCTTTAATTGCCTCATGCATGCATCAAAAAATGGCCAACCAGTATTGCCATTTGCCCATTTATCAAATCGACATGGATCTAACTTTCTATCCATATTTTTTTCGATTAGTGGGTTCTGGGCCACTAAATCTAGGTTTGGTTCCATCTCTAACTTTTGAATAAAGTGACATCTCCATGCTAATCTTCTCCGAAATGAACTCAGATTCCGAATCCAACTTCTGTGATTATCAATAGTTTCTTTATTATTTTTAATAAAATTTATTTTTTCATTGGTTTTCTGTACAACTCGTCTCATAGAAAGTACCCCTGTAGTAAAGTAGGGTGAAAGTCTTGAACCATGTTTAATGGATAATATTGGACTAGAAATTGACTGATTATATCTTTTACTATCACAATCTAGAAACTGATTCAATCTTTTCATTGCTGCTTCTTCACCTGCTTCTGGCCAATCCTTACGAAGGCTATTCTCGAACCCTAAATCATTTATTCCTGGTATACTCTCATCAAATATTATACCATTACTAAATAAGGGGGCCTCATTAATTGGAATACGCATTCTTGAATCTCTTTTCCTTTTCCATAAATCTCGATTTTTTAATCTCCTAATAACTCCATTATTCGGATACTCATCCCAAATAATATCTTTCGACTGGCACCATTTAGATATCATTTTATCTCTTTCATACGACCATGAATTTCCCGTTTCTTCGTGACTAAGAATTCTATGAATTCCATGCTTACAATGTATTCCTTCCAAGATATCTTTTGCCTCTCCTACGTGAAAATGAATATCTAAACCTATTTTTTTAATATCTTTTGATAATGCTACTGCACAATCTAATTCCCAATTAATATGCATTGGCGAGGTATCTTTGAGTTCCAATCTTTGAGTTTCTATCATGAATAAACATAGAACGGGTTTTCCTGACAAAGAAGCACTTAGCAGGGGAGCATGATCTCTACACCTCAAATCTCGCTTGAACCAAACGACATCTACGGCCATGCAGGTAACATAAAATCCGTAGCATATTATGTTATGCGTTTCAAATAATTCTGTATTTACATTAATAACAATCTTATGTAAGCGAATATCCTTACAGTGTATATAGTAATCATTTTATGATTCTCTTGAACAGGATGTTTCAACATGCTAAAAGTAGATGATATGAGTAAGAAATTATCAAACATTAGTAGTATACATATTGTAGGTGCAGGTCTCAATAAAGAAAGAACTGCACATACAGCTGTAGGAGAAATTTCTCAGAGAGGTTGGAGAGTTGTACCAGTACATCCTAGAGATGCAGGTGCTACAATTACGGGAATACCAATACGATCGGATATAGAAGAAGGTGTCGAAATAGAAATTGTAGTATTATTTCTTGCACCAGAACGTGCTCGAGAAGTCATCAAAAAATTAATGATTAGACATATCAGTTCTCCTCCATTAATTTGGTTCCAGCCCGGTGCAGAAGACGACATTTCGATAAGTTGGCTTGAAGATTTTGGTTGGAAATTTGTATCTGGTGATTGTATAGTTAGATTTATTGAAAGAAATGATCTTAAAAAGTCTAAAAATCCTTCACCATGGTTCCGTCAAATAATTGACGAAGATGAATCTGGATGTTCTATTTGGACAGTACATGAATTTGGTGAAGATTCAAATTTCCCTTCAACCAAAGTAGAATGGGTAGGTGATTTAATAGAACTTAAGCAGTCTAATCACATAATTCCTAAATATATCAGAGCACTTGTAAATGATAATGAGAGTTTAGAAGCATGTGCTAGGAGATTAGCTTTACAATAAATCGTATACAAAAATCTTAAATTTAAACGTTAATTTAATCTTAAAAACTATTTTTTTTTATATCCTTCAATACTTCGTTTAATGATTTGATTGTTCTATCAACATCATTCTTTGATATAACCATTGGTGGTTTAATTTTAATTACATTTTTTCTTGGGCCATCTATACTGAGTAGAATATTTCTTGACAACATACCTTCTACTAATAATTCTGCTTCTTTAGACGCAGGTTCCAGTGATGAATGGTCTTTAACTAATTCAATTCCTAAAAATAGACCTTTTCCCCTTACATCACCAATTAATTTATGTCGTTTTTTTAATTCTGTTAATCCTTCAATGAATAAATCCCCCATAAGTTTAGATTTTTCAATAAGATTATCATTTTCTATTACATCTAATACTGCCATGCCTATTGCACAGGACACAGGATTACCTCCAAATGTAGAAAAAAACTCCATTTCCTTAAACGAAGCAGCAATATCTTTTGTTGTGAATACTGCAGCCATTGGGTGGCCATTACCAATTGGTTTGCCCATTACGACAATATCTGGCACGACACCATGTTCCTCAAATGCCCACATGTGACTTCCAATTCTGCCAAATCCAACTTGTACCTCGTCTGCAATACACAATCCCCCTACATTACGGATTAATTCAAACGATTTAGAAAGATAACCCTCTGGAAACGGTATTTGCCCTGCGCATGAAAGCATGGATTCTACGATAAATCCTGCTATCGGATTAGCTTTTTTCACAATATCTTCTAACTCATTTAGATAATCTCTTGAATTATCCCGATATATGTCTGGGACAGGGGCAACATGAACCCAATCTTCTGAAGTCCCCTTACCTCCGGGTCCCCTAAATTTATATGGGCTCAGATCAATTAACATACCTGTATGGCCATGATATGCTCCTTCCATGACTACAATGTCGTGATTACTTGTGTATGCTCTTGCCAATCTGATAGCAAGCTCATTTGCTTCACTCCCTGAATTAACTAAGAATCCAAAGTCTAGCCCCTCTGGTAAAGTATTCGATAATCTCTCAATATATCCTGTTAAACCATCATAGATGTATCTAGTGTTAGTATTCAGTTCAGCCATTTGTTTTTGTCCGGCATTAACTACATATGGGTTACAATGTCCAACATGACAAACATTATTCACTAAATCTAGATATTTTTCTCCAGACTTAGAATATAGGTATTGCATTTCTCCTCTAGATATATGAAGTGGTTTACCATGACCAATTGAAAGAGATTTGCTGATATGATTCTCTCTCTTTCTAAGTATTTGACTAAGAGATAATTCGGGTTCACTTTCGGATATATCCACAAACAAATGATAACGCTTAGATAATTTAATGCTTTGATTTGAATATCTCTAATCGATAATACGATATAGATAACAGATGTAGTCCATCTATGGCATACACAGAAGTTACTCTTGAGGAGGCTTCAGATGTCATTAATAAAGCTGGATTCAAAAATCTAATTTCGATAGAGAAACTTCCTGGAGGTTGGGCAAATTCGAATTACATATTAGTTCTGGACGATCAAACCAAACTCGTACTTAAGATTTGGAATGAACAAAGTCCAGACGAAGTAAATTACTTACTAAACATTACATCCTATCTTGTTGATTCGGGTATTCCAACTCCTAAACCAATCGAGTTCGAGAATGAAGAATTAATTTCTATGAAAGATGGTCTTCCTTGGACATTATTGCCATTTGTAGATGGTAATTGGTTGGGGCATGATTACGAATCATTATTCTCTCTCGGAGTTATTCAAGCAAAAATGCACACAATAAAACCGCCTAATAATTTAAAATCAGACTTTTCTATGGGTGAAAAATTATTTGAAAAATTATTCTTAATTGCTGATACAAATAATGATTGGAATGATTTCCTTATTGAATTAAAATCATCTAAATCTTTATTCCTTAATCTAGATAAATTACCAAGAGGGATTATTCATGGAGATTTATTCCCAGATAATGTCATCGGAGATAATAATCGCGCTATTTCGATTCTTGATTTTGAAGAAGTATGCAATGGTATCCTAGCATTTGATCTAGTGATGACATTTGTTGGTTTCGGATGGGATGGTGGTGAACCTGTAAGTGAAAGATGGCACGCTATTTTAGATGGATATCAATCAATTAGAAAATTATCTAAGGAAGAATTATCGTCACTACCCGACTTACATAAATTAGCTACTTTGTCAATTGCCGCTTGGAGATATTGGCAATTCAAGATAAATATTCCAGGTACTGAACATGAAGATAGGTATCTAGAAATGACTTCTAGGCTCGGCAAAGAATTACCATTTTAGGAAGATTATTTTAGTTTGATTCTAGTTCTTCCTTTCTAATTTTTGCTAACTCTCTCATGTCTTCGTGATGATTTCCTTCTTCTATTGCATCCTGATCATCTTCATCAACAATCTCAACACCCAGTAATGTTTCAATAATGTCTTCCATGGTTACTAATCCTACAGTGCCTCCAAATTCATCTTTGACAATCAGAATTTGTTCTTTATTATCCAATAAAATATCTAGTGCTTTATCAACAGAATCAATATCTCTACACGAATGCAAATCCCTAGAAATATCTTTCATTAATTTATCATCATTATCCGCTGCTGCCTCCCTAAGTATCTCACTTCGTAGAACCATACCATATATCTCGTCAATATTTTGATTTATTGTGACTGGCATGCGGCCATGAACCATGATCGGTATTCTTTCTCTAATCATTGCTACTGTTTCATCGCTTGATGCAGTTTCCATAACTATCCGAGGAGTCATTATTGAAGCCACGGTTTTCTCTCTTAAATTAAGTAAATTTTGAATAACTTTTTCTTCATCCCTTTCAATGACTTGATTTTCTTCTGCAATATCTGCTAGATGAGACAATTCATCTCTGGTAACAGCTTCAGTATGCACTGTAGGGAAAATGGAACGAAGTTTTTCTATTGGATATACTATTGGTAATAAAACAAACATTAGTACTTTGAGGATTCTGGCTGAACTAACTGTCAACTTTCTCCAATACAATGCCCCAATTGTCTTAGGTAAAATTTCACTTAATAATAAGATTGCAATAGTAAGTAGGGATGCAGATACTGCTATGACGTATTCGCCTTGGTAAGCATTCTCTACTTCGTGACCTACTCCTAATGCACCAACTGTATGTGCAATAGTATTGAGCGTCAATATCGCAGTTAGAGGTCCCTCAGGATCATCTTTGAATTCACTCCATGTTTTACTTATCTTCGGATGGGTATCTTTTAGTGCTACTATGTGGCCATGAGTTGTTGAAAGTAAAACAGCCTCTAGAATGCTACATAGAAATGAAGCGCCTAATGCTAGCGATGCGTAAAAAATAATTAATGTAGTAGGTTCCACTTTTATTGCCTCTTAGAGAACTTTTGGGTTGATTTTAGTGTTGTAACTGCATGACAAGCGGTTAGGTTCGGGACGTAACAAGAGCGATTAAGACATAAACATGGTGCCTCACGCATTTGCTAGAGACGTATATTGGAGATGAAGAAAATCGAGCGTGTAGCGATATTTATGGCTTGGCCGTATGCAAATGGTCCATTGCATTTAGGTCATGTAGCAGGTAATTGTTTACCTGCTGATATTCAGTATAGATATGAGAGATCCAGAGGTCGTTCGGTCATCATGTGTAGTGGTTCAGATGAGCATGGGACTCCAATTACTGTTACTGC
Source organism: uncultured Candidatus Poseidoniales archaeon (assembly GCA_964003245.1). Lineage (GTDB taxonomy): Archaea > Thermoplasmatota > Poseidoniia > Poseidoniales > Thalassarchaeaceae > MGIIb-O2. Next base: position 20,513 of record CAXFIU010000012.1, on the reverse strand, counting down.
CGATGAGGAAAATGTCTCACCTCAAAAAATTGTTGATAGATTTCATCAAATTAATACCCAAGCATTAATTGATTTGGGATGTTCTTGGGGAGAAAACATTGACTCAAGAGGTATCGAATATGGAGGGGCATTGTATAATCGTACTACTGATCCAAGGCATAAAGAATTGGTCCAAGAGTATTTCTCATTATTGAAAGATTCAGGATTTCTTAAGCAACAAACAATGCAACAATATTGCTCAATTAGTGCTGATGGAATGACAAAATTTCTTCCAGATAGATATGTTGAAGGAGAATGTCCAATATGTGGTTCAGAAGGTGCTAGAGGGGATCAGTGTGATGAATGTGGTTCAACCTATGAATCAAGCGAATTAGTGAATCCTCGTTCTAAAATGGATCCTGAGGCTAAAATAGAAATTAGAGATACCGATCATTTTTTCTTCCAACTTGATCAATTTCAGGATGAACTTGAAAAACATTCACAGACAAAGCAAAAAATATGGAAGCCGAATGTTCGCGCTATGACAAAAAACTGGCTTAATATGGGTTTGAGGCCGAGGGCAGTTACTAGAGATATGGAATGGGGCATTAAATTACCAATATCCAGTATGGAGTGGGATAGTAAGAGGATTTATGTTTGGTTTGAAGCTGTTCAAGGTTACTTAACCTGCTCACAGATTTGGGCTGAAAATTATTCTACTAATGATGATGATTGGAAAAAATGGTGGACAAAATCTGATGAAGGTATAGAACCAAGGCATATTTATTTCATGGGTAAAGACAACATTCCTTTCCATACTGTTATCTGGCCAGCCATTATTATGGGGCTAAATTCTGCTAATTCAGGAAACGAACCTAGTAGTTTAATTCAACCGGGTGAATTAGTATTAGAAAGTAATGTCCCAGCTATGGAATACTTAATGCTTCAAGGGGGACAATTCAGTAAAAGTAGAAAGCATGCTGTGTGGTTACCTTCTTTCTTGCAACATCATGATCCTGATACACTTCGTTATTTCTTATCTATAAATATGCCAGAAGGGCATGATACTGACTTCCGATGGGAAGAATATGTAGACAAAGTAAATAATGAGTTAATTGGAACTTATGGAAATTTTATTCATCGTGTAATGACCCTATCTCATAGATTAGAATCTTTAGATGGTGAAAATCCATTAGCTCAGTATTTCAATGAAGAGGACAATAAAGATTCAACAAATAAGATTCAGGATTTATTGAACAGTGCTATTAATTCTATGGAGAAACAACGCTTCAAAGAGGCTTTGAGATCAATAATGAATATCTCACAGATAGGTAATGGATTAATTCAACATTCTGAGCCCTGGAAATATATGAAATTAGAGGATTCTCCTGAGAAATCTAAATCCTTGTCTACATTAGCATTCTGCTGGCAGATATGCAGAGGTCTTGCTATAACATTGCGTCCATTTTTACCATTCCAATCCGATAAATTATGGTCTATGATGGGTGAAGGAATTAATATGGATGAGATACTATATGAAGATGCTTTTGACTTTAATAATATATTTTCATGGAATGCTGATAAACCGCACCCCTTGTTCAATAGATTAGATATTGAGCAAATATTGGAAAGGGAAAAACTAATTGCGGGTGTCGATACAGATAATAAAGAAATTAATGACGAGGATGTGAATTATATCGATTTTGAAGATTTTATGAAGGTGGAGATGAAGACTGGAAAAGTGGTGGCAATTGATGATCACCCAGACGCAGATAAATTATATGTTGTTACCATTGAAGATGGTCCTGAATCCACTAGAACAGTTTGTGCAGGATTAAAAGGAATTTATGAGAAAGAACAATTATTAGGTAAACAAGTTGTTTTTGTTGCTAATCTAAAACCTAGAAAACTTCGAGGAATAATGTCTGAAGGTATGATATTAGCTGCAGATGATGGAGAAGGAAATGTTTCAGTCCTAACTCTTGATTCTGATATGCCCACTGGTTCACAAGTCAGATGACTCGGGCTTATCAAAAAATTCCCATTGTATTTCGGCAAGTTCTGAGTTACTTTTTGCCTCAGCATATGCTTCTAGAGGTTCTGCGTTTAACTGGAAGAATGCTTCACCAAATCTAAAAGGCTTCATTATACTCTTAGCTTGTTCCCATCTATCAATTAAAACTAAACTCAACGCTAATGCTTCTGAAGTCGATAATCTCCCTGGTTTACCCCATGAGACAGGATTTGCTGCAAGAACACAAGGTAATGTCCGACCCTCTAATTTAGTATTATTTTCGATATATTTTAGTGAACTATCAATTTGCTTCCATGAACAATCTAAAGCCACTATTGATGCTCCTCTATCTATGCTATTTTTATCATCAGGGCCTAATAATATTCCTGATTTCGGATCTAATAAAATGCCTCTCTTAGGTGATTTCTTAACATTAGTATGGAGAATTGCATGGCCAAATTTTTGCAACCTTCTTGCAGTACATTTTTTCGGATCATCTTGTTCTAAATGTATGATATGTAGAGGTACATCCCTCACAAATCCTCCCTCCGAGATAGTAAATCTTCAAGTGCATCACCAATTGTCATATTTCTTTTCTTTGTTGTTACAGTAGATGTGTGTTCGGAACTCCTTTCAACATTGAGTTCTATCGACAGTATTTTCTCAATTTTTTGTATTAATTTATCTGTTGGTCTGCTTCCATTTTCAATTTTTTGAACGATGTTTAACCTTTCATTCATTTTGGATGCAAAAGTTCTTTGATCCCAGCCCTTTTTCTTCCTTCCTTCAATAATTCTTTTATGAAAGTCCGAGGCTAATTCCTTTTCCTTTTTAGCCATAATATCTTTCCCAGCAATACCTCTACTAGTAACAGTATTTTTCTTTTTAGAAATCATTTTTGTAAATTTTTGCGGCAAATCAACTACTTGTAGATTCATTGATTCAATACATCTTCCACAAGCATCTACTTGAATGCCTGCTGTACGCGCTTTTCTGGTGGAAACTTTCTCCTTACCACACAGTTCGCAAGATGCCATGAAACTGCGAGCATAGTGTGATACAAGACTGCTTCGGGTAATAAGCGTCAAATGTATAATGCATTAGGTAGTCTTATGACGAGTCGCGCCGGTTCACCATCTAAAGATAAAACAACTACAGATATTGGCAGTGATTCGGTATCAAAAAAGACTCTCAGTGAACTGAAAGAGCAGTATGCTTTATTGTCTGAAGATGCTAAACAACTAATGACTGAGAAGATGTTTCTGGAGAATGAATTAAGTCAACTGAAAAAGAGAGTCAATAGATTAGATGAAGAGATTAGGAGTTTGCGAACTCCACCGTATATCATAGGCAATATTCAAGATGTCATAGGAGAAAAAGTAGTTGTCAGAAGCTCTAATGGTACGATATTCTTAGTATCAAAAAATCCTAGGATAGATAATTCGAAGATTCTCCCAGGAGTGCGTGTTTCGATGAACCAAGATACTTTAGCTGTAATAGATATACTCGATGATGCATTTGATCCATTGGTCTCTGGAGCAGAAATAATAGAGAAACCGAATATTAAATATTCAGATTTAGGAGGATTAGATGAGCAAATTAAAGAAATTAGAGATGCTATCGAACTATCACTTGAGAAACCAGAATCTTTCGAGAAATTCGGTATCCAGCCACCTAAAGGAGTATTGCTTACAGGCCCGCCAGGGACTGGAAAAACTATGCTTGCTAAAGCAGTAGCTAGTCATACCAATGCGACCTTTCTTGGTTTAGTAGGATCAGAACTTGCTCAGAAATATATTGGAGAGGGTGGTAGAATGGTTCGCGAATTATTTTCTCTCGCTAGAAAGAAGTCTCCATGTATTATTTTCATAGATGAAATTGATGCAATTGGGTCTAAAAGACTCGACTCTTCTACATCAGGAGATAGGGAAGTTCAGCGAACATTAATGCAACTTCTATCAGAATTAGATGGTTTCGATTCTCTAGAAGATGTAAAAGTTATTGCTGCAACGAATCGCCCCGAATTATTGGATAAAGCTTTGTTGAGACCTGGCAGGTTCGATAGAATTGTTGAGATACCATTGCCAAATATTGAGGGGCGAGAAGCTATATTCAAGGTACATGCTAAGAAAATGCCTTTGGATAAGGGAGTTGACTTCTCAAAATTGTCTATAATTACAGAAGGATATAGCGGAGCAGAAATCAAAGCAATTACTATTGAAGTAGGTATGAAAGCTATATCTGAAGGAGTCTCTAAGTGTAAAATGTCTCATTTCAAGGAAGCAATCTCATCTATAGACACAAAGAGAAAAGGGGTAAAGAATAATGGCCCAGATCGTCTGTATGGCTAGGTGTTTGAATGAATAATATCCTAATTGAATGCGTGCCAAATATTAGTGAAGGTAGGAATTTAGATATTATAAATTCAATTGTTGATTCGGCGAGACAGATCGAAGGAGTTAAGGTACTAGGTTGTGAACCAGATTCTGATTACAATAGGACGGTAATCACAATTGCTGGTGATCCTGTTAGTGTTACAAAAGGGGCTTACGCAATTATACTAAAATCATTAGAATTGATAGATATGAGTGAGCATTCTGGAAACCATCCTCGCATGGGTGCTGTTGATGTATGCCCATTTGTCCCTTTATCGGATAATTCTATGGAACATTGTATTAATTCAGCAAAAGAATTATCTAAATTAATAGGTGAGAAAGTCCCTCATTTCTTTTATGGAAAAGCTGCTTCATCTGAAGAAAGATCTTCTGTCTCTGTTTTAAGAAAGATGGAGTATGAGGGTCTTGAATCAAGATTTAATGGTGATGAGTGGATTAATGAGAGTACTCGAATGCCAGATGTATGGTCTGGTAAATGGGGGGAAAATGAACGTCGTTTTGGAGCAGTAGCAATCGGAGCAAGAAATATTCTTGTTGCTTACAACGTAAATGTCAATGAAACTGATGCAAAAGCTTCAAAGATTGCCGGATCAATGGTGAGGACATCAGGAAGACTAATCAAAAGAGATGGGAAGAAAATGAGAATAAAGGGCCTATTGGAACATGTTCAGGGGATGGGTGTTCCATTACCTTCTTCATCAATATCTCAGGTTTCAATGAATCTTCAAAATGTTTCTGAAACTTCGATGCATAAGGCTTTCGAGGCAGTAAAATCCATAGTTAATGACCATGGTGTCGAAACTTGTGGTTCCGAACTAGTAGGTTTAGTGCCATTGAGTGCTATGCTAGAATCGGGTAAATGGTTCTGCTTAGATTCTGAGAATGCTTCCGAAGAAGAATTAGTTGAGGCTGCAATAGAAGGATTAGGCTTGGATTATTTGAGAAAATTTAATCCTAATGTTAGTATTATTGAATGGGCAATAGAAAATCGTGGTGAAAATGATGAATGATGGATACATGTCAATATTGGAGAAAATTGGTTCCGAATCACCTACTCCGGGAGGAGGTACTGTTGCAGCACTAACTCTGGCCCATGCTCATTCACTAGCAGCAATGGTTTCTAGATTGACTATTGGCAAGGAAAAATGGCAGGAAGGGCATAAAATTTCTAATTTAATAATAAATTCTAGTGCGGAATCGTTAGAAATGTCTATTCTTTTGGCAGAGAATGATTCATTAGCATTTGATAAGGTAATGGCTTCATATCGAATGCCTAGGAATAATGATGTGGAAGTTGAATCTAGGAAGTTAGCCATACTAGAATCTACTATTGGAGCTGCTCAAACTCCTTCTGAGATCGCTCAAGAAGGATTGAAATTATTATCTATATTACCCGATCTAGCTAGATTTGGAAATCTTAATGCAATTACGGACCTTGCAGCATCTTCTGAGTTAGCCTATACTGCTGTTTATATAGCCTCATTAAATGTAAAAATTAATGTTGATTCAATGAACAATAAAGAATTAGATAGGATTCAAGAAGATACTACAATAATACTTACGAAATCTAAAGAATTAATTATGCAAATTAGAGAAATTGTTTCTAGGAGGATGGAGATTTGATTGATTTTTCTGAAGAGTTTAAATTTGGAGTCCCTATGGAACTTCCACCTAAAAAAGAATTAGATGATTCTGTAGATCATGCTCCTAAAAGACCTGATGTACTAAACGAAAATCAGAAAAAATTAGCAATTGCTAACTCGCTAAGATATTTTCCTGAAGAGTGGCATGAAGAGTTAGCGATTGAATTTAGTAACGAATTAAATGATTTTGGTCATATCTACATGTATCGTTTCAGACCAGATTATGATATGTATGCGCGCCCAATATCTGAATATCCTAGTAATGATAGTAAAGCCGCCTGTATCATGCTCATGATCCAGAATAATCTTGATCCAGAAGTTGCTCAATACCCACACGAATTAGTTACTTACGGAGGAAACGGGAGTGTTTTTCAAAATTGGATTCAGTATAGAATAACTATGCACTATTTATCAAAAATGAATGAAAATCAAACATTAGTGATGTATTCTGGACATCCTTTGGGATTATTTCCTTCCAATAAAAATAGCCCTCGTGTTGTAATTACTAATGGGTTGACTATTCCTAATTATTCAAGCCAAGATAATTATGAAGTAATGAATGCTTTAGGTGTCACACAGTATGGACAGATGACTGCTGGTTCGTATATGTATATAGGACCTCAAGGGATTGTCCATGGAACAACATTAACAATACTTAATGCAGCAAGAAAGTATCTAAATTTTGATACAAAAGAAGGATTAGGAGGTTTGCTCTACGTCACCTCTGGATTAGGAGGAATGTCTGGTGCACAGGCTAAAGCCGCTGTAATAACTGGTGCTGTGTCTGTAATCGCAGATTCTAATTCTCATGCTGCTAGGAAAAGATATGAGCAAGGTTGGTTATCTGAATTATTCGATGATTTAGATGAATTAATTGTTAGACTAAGATCCTGCCTAGCAAATAAAGAAGCAGTTTCTCTAGGTTATATGGGGAATATCGTTGATGTATGGGAGAGATTAAATTACGAAAATATTATTCCCGATTTAGGAAGCGATCAAACAAGTCTACACAATCCTTGGCTAGGTGGTTATACTCCATATGGTATGACTTATGACGAGATGAAGAAAATGATTTCCGATAACCCTGAGTTATTCAAAATAAAAGTTAAAGAAAGTTTAATCAAACACGTCAAAGTAATCAATGAATTATCGGAAAAAGGGATGTATTTCTGGGATTATGGTAATGCTTTCTTACTAGAGGCTGGAAGAGCTGGTGCTGATATTTATTCCGAAAATACCGAATCAGGATTCAAATATCCATCTTATGTTGAAGATATTATGGGCCCAATTTGTTTCGATTATGGTTTTGGACCATTTAGATGGGTTTGTTCATCAGGGAGTGATGAAGATTTAGCTGTCACCGATAACATAGCTTCTATGGTACTCAGATCCTTAGCTGAAGAAGCGCCATCAGAAATAAAAGGGCAGTACTATGATAACATCAGATGGATAGAAACTGCTAATCAGAATGGATTAGTAGTAGGTAGTAAAGCTAGAATATTATATGCTGATGAAAGAGGAAGAGTGAGAATCGCAGAGGAATTTAATAAGGCGATTTCTGATGGACGAATATCTTCACCTATAATTCTAGGCAGGGATCATCATGACGTTAGTGGAACTGATAGCCCCTATAGAGAAACCGCTAACATTAGAGATGGTTCAATGTTCACTGCAGATATGTCTGTTCAAAACTTCATCGGGGACTCTTTCAGAGGCGCTACTTGGGTAAGCTTACACAATGGTGGTGGTGTAGGTTGGGGAGAAGTAATCAATGGAGGTTTTGGAATGGTAATTGACGGCAGTAATGACTCAGATAGAAACATAAAATCGATGTTGTCTTGGGACGTTAATAATGGGATTGCTAGACGTGCCTGGGCACAAAATTCTGAAGCAATATTTGCTATTAAAAGAGCTATGGATAATGACCCTAATTTACAAGTCACAGTCCCTAGTAAAGTATCGAAGAGTTTACTTGAAAGGATATCGTGAGGTGTAATATGAGTGATGGCGAGATTATACTGGATGGAAACTCACTAACTATCGAACAAATAGTTTCAATCAGTAATTATAATACCAAAGTCAGATTATCTGAATCTTCTATTTCATCGATTAAAAAATCGAGGGGACTTGTCGAAGATATAGTTTCTAGTGGAGAAGTAGTATATGGAATTAATACTGGATTCGGGGCTCTTTCAAATGTCACTATATCTTCAGATAAATTAGAAGATTTGCAATCAAATTTAATCCGCTCACATGCTTGTGGGCTTGGAGAAAGAATGGACCCCAATTCTGTACTGATGATGATGCTTGTAAGAGCAAATTCACTTGCAAAAGGATATTCAGGAGCTAGATTAGAATTAATCCAACTGTTAATTGATATGATAAATAATAGAGTAGCGCCTGTGGTGCCGAGAATTGGTTCTTTAGGTGCTTCAGGAGACTTAGCACCACTTTCCCATATGACACTGGGGATGATGGGTGAGGGTAAATCTCAAGTTCAAACTAGAGAAGGAGAATGGATTACCCATAATTCAGAAAAAGCTCTGGGTAATTGTGGCCTTAAACCCGTTAAGTTGCAGGCCAAAGAAGGGCTCTCACTGATTAATGGTACAAGTCAAATGTGTTCATATTTATGTCAAAGCATAATTAATCTTGAAATGCTAATTTTTGCAGCTGATGCTGCATTATCTACTTCAATTGAGGCAATAAAAGGATCATATGTTGCATTTGATAAAAGAATCCATGATGTAAGGCCACAATTAGGACAATCGATATCTGCAACTAGAATTAGAGGATTTTTGAACAATTCTGACATTAATAAATCCCATATTGATTGTGATAGAGTTCAAGATTCCTATTCATTTCGCTGCGCTCCGCAGGTACATGGCCCAATGATTGATGTATTGCGAGAAGCAAGAAGAATTGTCACTATAGAAATTAATTCTGCTACTGATAATCCACTTGTTTTCTCCAATAATGGTAAGCCAGAGGTGATTAGTGGAGGGAATTTTCATGGACAAACTCTAGCTATTATTAGCGATAATATGGCAATTTGTATTCATGAAATAGCAAGTATTTCCGAAAGAAGAATAAATCAGGTACTTGACCCTCAGTGGAGTGGTCAGAAAGCGTTTCTAGCTAATGATGAAGGATTAGAAAGTGGGTTAATGATTGTTCAATACGTTGCAGCAGCAGTTATAGCAGAATTATCACTATTGTCGAACCCAGTTTCAACAACTAATGTACCTGTCAGTATGGGTAAAGAAGATCATGTCTCTATGGGCGCTACTGGATCATATAGAACATTTAAGGCGAGTAAATTATTATCTTCAGTAATTTCTAGTGAGTTAATTTGTTCATGTCAAGCTTTGGACAATATTCCAGAAAATGCTTCCGATTCTGTAAGAAAAATACATAATTGGCTTAGAGGTTATGTTTCAAAGATTGAAAGTGACAGAAGCACCACAGAAGATACAGAGATTATTGCTGAGAAGATATTAACATCTGAGTTTACTAACATTTTTGGAGAGTGAATAGTTGCAAGAAAAACTGCATATGACTCAGCACCCTGGAATTAATCCTCCGCCATTTACAAGTATTATCACAAATATCGCAGAAGATAAGATTTTTCTGAAAGAAACATATTGTTATCCTAGAGGTGGAGGGCAACAAGGCGATACTGGTACAATCTCTAATATGAATTTACAAACGGAATTATTAGAAACGATACCCGGTGAATCAATTATACACCCAGTTATTTCAACCGAAGGTTTTGCTATAGGTGATGAAGTTCTATGTACTATTAATCAAGAAAGGAGAAATAAGAATACTACAATGCACACTGTTCAACATATAGTCTCTGCAATAGCGAATGACATGTTTTCTGCCGAAACTGTAGGTAATCAGATTAGTGAAGAATATACAAGAATAGATTTGTTATTCCCTGATCGAGACAAATTTAAATCAGAAGATTTGGAACAGGCGGTTAATGATATCATCAAATCTAATAAAAATGTAAAGATACATAATTGGGAACGAGAGAGAATAATAGAACATGAGCAGATGAGGCATACTAAATTTATGGACAGAATTCCTACTTCTGTAAAGAAATTAAGAGTAGTTGAGATTGTTGATGTAGATCTTTGCCCTTGTGGTGGAACCCATGTCGACAATACTTCAAAGCTTAGTGAAATGAATATAACAAATGTAAAATCCAAAGGAGCAGGAAAATTAAGAATCTCTTATTCATTGAATAATCATTAATGCTTGTTTGTAGTTATTGGTGGGCTCGGCAGGAATTGAACCTGCGATCTCCACCATGTCAAGGTGGCGTCATAACCCCTAGACCACGAGCCCCGTAATGATGGGGGCAAGCCAACCACTGATGAATGATTCTCTCTGAATATTTGAATTATGCAATGATCTTAGAAAGTCGTCCATCACAGCCATCTCTCGAGCAAATACCAGAAACTCTTACTCTACCATTTTTCATAATAATTTTTTTCGGAGACTCGACTAATACCGTATTTTTGCATTTCAAACAGTAAGCTTCTACCGATATCACATTCATTCCAGATAGTCAACACAACTAAACCTTACTAACCCCTCATATTCGTGGAAAACACATGTTTTCTTCAAAAACGTTGTACTGAGAGGATATTGACTCACCTTTTATTATTTCAATTTCTGATAACTATCATTATCGGCCGAAAGTACATCGATAAAAAACTATGAATTAATAAAATAAATAATATTTTTAATTTATTTGTAATTTTACATCTTTTGATTTACTGTATTTTATTATTTTATTAACGCTATAATTAAAAATAGATATGAAACTATTATTCTGATTTAACAATAGAGCCGGAAAAAAATGTTTTCGAGATAGGTGAGACACCTGGGGTCTGACACCAATAATCAATTGATTTAGAATTCAAGATGTTAAAATCAGCTGGACCGCCCACATGTATTGAGCCGACACAATTTTCTAATTCCTCGTTTAACGTGGATGCAGGGTTTCTCGTACACGCAACTAATGCAGTTAATGGATCAATTCCTATTCTATGCGTAGCTAAACTTGCAACAAACGGTAATGAAAGAGTTTGGCAATTTGGATTGAAATCGGTAGCTAAAGAGAAAATCCAATTATTATCTAAACATTCTTGAATTCCTTCTCCGAGATCTTTTCCTAAAACATAAGGGGTCCCCGGCAAAAAGACTTGCATAGTTCCAGATTTATTTGCCTTATCTCTAGAATCTGAATTACTGAAACCTACATGATCTGCACTGCAACTTTCTAACTCTGCAGCTAATGATAGCCCCCCAGAGTCTACAAACTCATCAACATGGAGTCGACTTTTGAGACCAAAACTCTTAGCATTTTTTACTAATGTCTCAGTTTGTTCTAAATTAAACCATCCCGGCTCGCAAAAAACATCTATCCACTTTGCTAAATTGTTCTCAGCAACTAATGGTAATTGCTCATGTATTAATTCATCCATGTATTCGCTAGGTTTTTTGTCTTTAGGAAAATCATGAGCGCCAAGCCAAGTGGGAAGGACATTGTGATTAATTCCATCGAGTGCAGCTGTTGCTTGGAGAATTTTTATTTCACTATCAACCGATAAACCATAACCGCTTTTAGCTTCTATTGTAGTAGTCCCATAATTTGAAGATTGGGATAGATTTCTATGACCTATAGATTCCAGTTCCTTTTTTGACGCCTTTCTAGTGGAATTTACAGTTTTATTTATTCCACCTCCTTGATTAGATATGTCTTGATAAGTTAGACCTTTTTGGCGTAACCTGATTTCATTAGATCTATCACCTGACCAAAGAAGATGTGTGTGACAATCTACAAGACCTGGTATTATTGCAGCTCCATTCACATTAAGAAGATCAATAAGGTTAGATTTTCCACTTTCCATATCTGGTGCGAATTCTTCTAACAATTCTTCTTCTGGACTAATTTTCATGATTTTCCCTTGAGAAACTAGTATTGATGATCCCGATTCAATAATTAATTTATCTCGGTTTCCCATTTCAGTCCCAGAAAGCGGCTTTGAGACGTCTCCATGGGATAAAGTGGCAATCTCTCCGATGTTGAATAACAGGAGGTCCATGATAGCGGACAGGAGTGACACTTGAAAGGACTCCCTTCTTCGGAAGTCCTAATGGGCGTCATTTTAGGGATTGAAAGTACAGCTCACACATTCTCATTTGGTGGTGTTTATACCAATGGAGAAACCATATCGTCTTCATCTGCACTGTTTAGACCTGAACAGGGTGGAATTCATCCTAGAGAAGCCGCAGATCATCACTCAGTATTATCTGGTAATTTATTTAAAGAATTCATGACTAAGAATCAAATTCCAGTCAATCAAATTGATGCTGTAGCATTTAGTCAAGGTCCAGGCCTAGGTCCTTGTTTAAGAGTAGGAGCATCCGTAGCTAGGTCACTAGCAGATAAAATTGGAAAACCATTGATTGGAGTTAATCATTGTGTCGCACATATAGAGATTGGGAGGCTTCAGACGGGCTGTCATGACCCAGTATTATTGTATGTTAGTGGAGGTAATACGCAAGTTATAGCAAGAAATGGTAATCGTTATAGAGTAATAGGCGAAACTTTAGACATAGGTATAGGGAATATGTTAGATAAGTTTGCTAGAACACAAGGAATACCATTCCCTGGAGGTCCTAAGATTGAACAATTATCTAAAGAATGGTTGTCAAAAAACACTTCTCCAAGATTAGATGATATAATTTTACCATATGGAGTCCAAGGGATGGATTTATCTTTTTCAGGAATTTTAACTGCGGCAATACAGAAAGTTGCAGATGGTCATGCGCTTGAAGAGGTTTGTTGGTCTCTACAAGAACACTCTTTTTCAGCATGTATAGAAGTTGCAGAAAGAGCATTAGCACATACTGGGAAAAATGAATTGTTACTGGGTGGAGGTGTTGCTTGTAATGAAAGAATTAGAGAGATGTCTGACTTGATGTGTAAGGATAGGGGAGCTGGCGCATTTTGGCCTGAAAAGCAATACTGTGTGGACAATGGTACTATGATTGCAGAGTTGGGGAGAAAGATGCTGAAACATAATATTCATACAAAATTAGTTGATAGTGCCATAGATCCTTCTATGAGAACCGATCATGCCGAAGTAGTTTGGGAGTAATTCACTTACTAAGAAGGCTTATCTAAGGCGCTTGGTGGCCACAATACAGGATTGAGTAGATTGAGAGGAGGGAGACGTAGAGGACCGGCGAAAAGAGCGCCAAAAGATATCTTCAGCCCAGGTGCTAAAAAGGAGCCGAAAAAGCCCGTTGTCGCACCAACCCCTAGAAATCAACCAATAGCTCCACCAATAGCAATAACTCCTCCTAAAGTTGCTGGCTCTGATAAGGAAAAAAAGATAGAAAAAGAGTTAGTTAAACCTAAGCCAAAGACTTCACCTACAGAGGTAAAAGAACCTCAAGAAGTAAAGAAAGAAGTTGTGTCTGAGGAGAAGGTTGAAGAATCTTCTAAGGAAATTATTGCAGATCAAATCTTTGGAAGCAAACCAAAGAAAACACGCGGATTAAAGCAAATTACGAAGAAAGAAGATAGTAAGAATAAGGATTTGAATATTCAAAGCGATAGGGCTGCAGCATTGATAGAACAAAGTAGGCAGAGAGCTATGCAACCTATCGTTGAAAAATTAATTGAGAAAAAGGAAGTTAAACCTGTTGTAACTAAAAAACGAAGAAATACAAAAACAAGTTACCAACCTGCTGCTAGAGCAAAGCGACTGAATAGAAGTAGGCATATGGAATACAAATATGAGATGAGGAAATTATTAGATGATATCAATGTCCCAGAAGAACATAGATCGAATCTATTAGGTACTATTTGGGCTAAAGGTGAGAGGAAAACAGCATCAGACGCAAAGGATTTCTTAGTCGAAAAAATGAGTGAAGGTGCAATAAATGAGGAACAAAAGTCGAGACTTGAAAAGGTCATTGATGATTATACAATAAGAAGGTGAAAATATGTTAGTTGAAAATAATAAAGTTGTGAAAGTGCATTACCATGGATATTTCCCGGATACTAAAGAAGTATTCGATAGTTCGCTAGAAAGAGAACCTTTGTCTTTTACTGTAGGTAAAGGGCAAATGATACCTGGTTTCGAAGCAGAAATTTTAGGCTCAAAGTTATCTGAGAAAAGAACTTTTACACTCGAGCCGGAAAGAGCATATGGTCATAGAGATGAAACAAGGATTATGGAAATGCCGTTCGGAGATTTTCCTGAAGGTATAGAAGTGGGAATGAAATTCCAAGCAGAAGTTCAAGGTATGCCAATGCCGTTCGAAATTATCGCAATAAATCCTGATTCAGAGGATTCTGGCACTGTAACATGTGATTTTAATCATCCAATGGCTGGTAAAGCACTGACTTTTGAAGTAGAAGTTGTCGATATTAGTGAAGCTGACCCATCATGTAATGACCCAGGTTGTGGCTGTGGTAATTAGTAAATATCATATTTCTCAAAAAATATTTTAATCACATAATTCATTTGCTCTAGCCTTATCCGGCAGACGTGGATAAGCGCTCTAGTCGTTCGACATCACGAAGTGGCCTACCTAGAAGTGATGTCCCAACTAAGGATTCTTTATCGCATACAAATCATCCAATTGAAGGGCACCAATTACCCGGAAAAGCACCCTATACACGGGGTATACATTCTGGGATGTACAAGGATAGATTATGGACAATGAGACAATATGCTGGATTTTCTACTGCTAAAGAAACAAATAAGAGATTTAAGTTATTATTAGGTTCAGGTCAAACTGGTCTATCTGTGGCTTTTGATCTACCAACCCAGTTAGGATTAGATTCAGATGATGAAGAATCATTAGGCGAAGTTGGTAAAGTAGGAGTCCCTATTGACTCTTTAGAGGATATGGAAGAACTTTTTGCAGATATTGATTTAGGTAAAGTCTCAACATCTATGACAATTAATGCTCCGGCAACTACGCTATTGGCACTATACGTTGCAACAGCAGATAATCAAGGAGTATCTAGAGATTTGTTAAGAGGAACTGTCCAGAATGATATTTTGAAAGAATATATTGCTCGTGGATTATACATATACCCTCCAAAAGAATCTATTAGACTGACTACTGATTTATTCGAATGGTGCAATCAAAATATACCTAAATGGAATACAATATCAGTTAGCGGATACCATATTAGAGAAGCAGGATCTACAGCTGTTGAAGAAGTAGCATTAACCTTAGCAAATGGAATATTCTATGCGGAAGAAGCAGTAAAAACTGGCCTAAAAATTGACGATTTTGCACCCCGAATGTCTTTCTTTTTCGGTTGCCATAATGACTTTTTCGAGGAAATTTCTAAATTTAGAGCCGCTAGAGAACTTTGGTATGAATTAGTTAATGAAAGATTTAATCCAGAAAATCCTAAATCCTCACAATTAAGATTCCATACACAAACTGCAGGCGTTACTTTAACTGCGCAACAACCCATGAATAATGCAGTAAGAGTTTCTTACCAGGCTCTTTCAGCAGTTCTTGGGGGTACACAATCACTCCATACTAATAGTTATGATGAGGCTATTGGACTGCCAACCGATGAATCTGTAAAAATTGCATTAAGAACTCAACAAATAATAGCCAGTGAAACCGGAGTTGCAGACGTTGTAGACCCTCTGGCTGGTTCATACCATGTAGAAGAAATGACAAACTCAATAAAAGAGAATGCTCGTATTCTAATTAATGAAATTGAGTCAAAAGGCGGTGTTCTAGACTGTTTGAAATTAGGATTTCAACAAAAAATGATTCATGAAAGCGCTTGGAAAGAGATTAAAGATATAGAAGAAAATAATCTATTAGTTGTGGGAGTAAACTGCAATATTGAAGAGGAGGAGGAACTTCACATGGGGATGAAAATAGATTCTGATAATGAAAAAAGACAAATATCAAAATTAGAACAATTCAGACAGACAAGGGATGAAGAAGTTATTTCAAAAAGTTTAGAAAAATTACGTGATACTTGTAAGGGGGATGAGAATATTATGCCACCATTAATTGAAGCACTAAAATTAGGTGCTACTGTAGGTGAAGTAAACGGAATTATGAGAGAAGTATTTGGGACTTGGGTGTCTCCCAGCGGTGTTTAAAATGACTAGAATTGACCATGTTGGGATTGCAACAAGAGATATAGAAAAAGCATCAAATTTCTGGGTCCAAGTAGGATTAGAAGCTGGTGATGATCATATTAATGAAGAACAAGATGTGAAGATAAGGATGTTCTACGGTAGAGATAAAGATGGAAAAAAAACACATTCAAAAGTTGAATTGATTGAGGCTTTATCGGAGAGTTCTCCGATTGCTAAATTCATAGATAAAAAAGGCGTAGGGATACAACAATTGGCAATATCTGTAGATGATATTGATTTGGTAATTTCTAATTTAATTGAAAGCGGAGTTAGGATGATTAATAGTCAAGCCACGACAGGAGCAGGTGGGCATAGAATTGCATTTGTGCACCCAGAATCTACAGGTGGAGTTTTAGTTGAACTTGTAGAAAGAATAAACTAAGGGAGGATTTGAGTTGTTAAGTTGTATATCGAAAATAATTGAAGGTAAGTCTAATGGAGAAAATTGGACAAGCGATATGTTGAATTTAGAAATTGAATATATTTCTAAGACCTTGGAATTAATGAGAGACGCGCAACAAATATCTAATGATGCTTATTTAGATTCAGGATCAATTCAAGGAGGGCTTACGGTTATATCTAGTCTAATGGAGCAAGATATATCTGAAAACGAAATTGACTCTTTAATGCAAACACTGTACTCTCGAGCTGTTAATTTGGAAGAAAAATACCCAGGGTTAAGTGACACTCTAGAATCTTATAGGCCTTAGTATTCGTATAGTAATACTCTAAGAATATTTATATATTGGTGTTATTTGGAAAGTTTATGCCTAAAATTAGCCTAGACATCCCATCAGAGTTATTGGGTGATCTGAAAACTCATGTTGGTGATGAAAAGAAATTTATTTCATTAGCTGATGCAATAAGGACAGCATGTAGGAAAATGCTAGATCAATTAGATTCTATTGATGAATTTCATGGAAGGAGATGATTTTTTGGAAGAAATACCGGATAAAAAAGATGCTATGAGGGCAGTAGAGACATTAGTAAGATATATTGAGAAAGATTCTGGAGAGTTAAGAGAGGGGCTTGTTGATACTCCAAAAAGAGTTATTGAATCATTTAATGAGCTATACAATGGTTATTCGCAAAATGCAGATACTCTATTGGATGCTACTTTCAATGCTGAAGGTTATGATGGAATTGTGTTGCTTAAAGATATTGAGTTTCATTCAACATGTGAACACCATATGCTTCCATTCACGGGATCTGCACATGTAGCATACATTCCTGTGGAAAAGATTGTTGGAATAAGTAAACTGGCGAGATTAGTTGAATTACATTCCATGAGGCTACAGAATCAAGAGCGTATTACAAAATCAATAGCAGATGATTTAGAGAGAGTTTTGAAGCCTCTGGGGTGTGGAGTCGTAATAGAAGCAAAACATGGCTGTATGCAATGTAGAGGAGTTAAAAAACAGAATTCAATTATGTCGACAAGCTCCATGAGAGGAGTATTTTTCGATAATTCAGAAGCAAGGATGGAATTATTGCAACTAATTAACAATACAAGAAATAAATGAGGTTGCGAAATGGTTATTCTTGGTCAAGATATTGATATTGAGCAATTATTCCCCATTGTTGAAATATTTCATAGTGTTCAAGGAGAGGGTTATCATGCCGGAATTCCTTCAATTTTCATTAGATTTGGTGGATGCAACCTTAGGTGTGCGTGGTGTGATACTGACTTTGATATTTGGACAGATATGAGTATTTCACAGATTGTAAATGAACTATCGAAATACGATTGTGATAGGATAATATTCACAGGAGGGGAACCTGCCCTTCAGGATTTAGTAACATTATCTGGATTCTTGAAACCTCTTGGATATTATTTGAGCATAGAAACTAATGGAACTATTGCTATACCTTCTGACACCATAGACTGGATATGTGTAAGTCCAAAGGATCAAGAATATAATAATATAAAAATTAGACAGAGATTCGGAGATGAACTGAAAGTTGTATATTTAGGTCAAGATTTAGCAATGTATGATGATTTAAAAGAAGGATTTAGCCATTTATTCCTCCAACCTCTGTACGATGAAGGCCAAAGTACAGAATGGAATGGAATGAACTTTCATAGTACTTTTGAAAAGGTTCGTTCGAATCCTGAATGGCGACTTTCTCTACAAACACACAAATGGATGGGTGTAGAATAATGAGAGCAGTGATGTCATTCAGTGGAGGAATGGATTCAACAAGTGTGTTACTTCGTTTAATTGATGAAGGATACAAAATTGACTGTTTATCATTCAATTACGGACAAAAACACATAATTGAAATAGAAAAGGCAAGTGAAAACATCTCCTACTTGAAAGAAAAGGGATATGATATAACTCATAAAATTGTGGATCTTTCTTCTGCAATGTCAATATTTCATTCGTCGTTGACTGACAATGAGATGATAGTTCCAGAAGGGCATTATGAAGAAAATCAGATGAAGAGTACTGTTGTCCCTAATAGAAATGCTATATTTTCTTCGATTATCTATGGATACGCTCTATCAATAGTTGCAAGAGAAGATGTAAATGTAAAAATAGCTCTCGGCGTACATAGTGGAGATCATGCTATTTATCCCGATTGTAGGCCAGAATTCTATCAAAGCTTAGATGAATCATTTAGGCTTGGGAATTGGGATTCTGAGAGAGTTGATTTTTATTTGCCCTATATTGATGGAGACAAAGTAACAATACTAAATGATGCAGTGAAATCTTGTACTAATATTGATGTGAATTTCGATATTATATTTTCCAACACAATAACGTCATACAATCCAGATTCTGAAGGTAGAAGTTCGGGTAAGAGTGGTTCAGATATAGAAAGAATATTGGCATTTCATGAATTAGGAAGAAGAGATCCTATCGAATACATTGATTCATGGGAAAATGTGTTGCAGAATGCAATAAGAGTAGAAAAACAATTCAAAGACGAAGAATATAGAGAACGTTTGAGTGAAATCCAATATGACGTAACTAGGAAAAGTGGTACAGAGCACCCATTCACAGGCATATATTGGGATGAAAAAAGAAATGGAGAATACTTCTGCATTTGTTGTGGACATAAATTATTTACATCAGAAATGAAATTTGATTCTGGATGTGGATGGCCATCCTTTTTCACAGAACACGAAAATGCAAACATAGAGCAAGTTGAGGATAGAAGTCATGGAATGTATAGAGTAGAGGTAAGATGTTCCAAATGCGATGCCCACCTAGGTCATATCTTCGATGATGGGCCAATAAGTAAAGGTGGTCAAAGATATTGTATTAATTCGGCTTCAATGGATTTTAAGGAGGAATAATTTTGACAACGAGAATTAAGAGATTTGTAGAAACAGATACAGGACATAGAGTTCCTAATCATAAGAGTAAGTGTAAACATATGCACGGGCATCGATATAGATGGGAAGCAGTGATTGAAGGAGATGTGGTCCAAAAGAGTGGTGTATCAGAGGAAGGGATGTTGATGGATTTTTCAGATATCTCAAAAATATTAGAAACATATATTCATGACATAGTTGATCATTCATTTATTGTATATGAAAACGACCTATTAGGGATAGAAGCTCTAGAGGTATTAGGAGATGAACATAGAACATTGAAAGTTCCATTCATACCTACTGCAGAGAATCTTGCCAAATGGGCATTTGAGCAAGTAGAGCCACATATTGTATCAAAATATGGGCAAGCAATTCAATTAGTAGCAATGAATGTTAGAGAAACTCCCAAATCATGGGCATCCTGGACAAAGGACTAAGAATTACCAGAGATTATTTCTTCCCAAATCTCAGGATTGTTTGAGAAATATTCGAATGCTATATTAGTAGTATGAAGTACTCCTAAAAGACGATGGATTTCATCATCCTTTGGTAAGCCTCTCATAATCACTCTATGGAGAGTTTCTTCAATCCCCAATCTTCTAAATTCAATTGTTGGAATAGTTTCAGATAACTTATTGATCTCTTTTCTTAGAACATTCTTTAGTTCGGGGGATAGGAGATTAGAATCACTTGATTTTTCATTTCCGGAATTATTTGACCTATACCATGCATAACAAATTATTGTAACAGCGTGACTTAGATTCATGATAGGATAGCCTGGCCATGTAGGAATTGTCATTAGTAAATCACATATTCTTAATTCACTATTTAGTAGACCCTTTCCTTCGGGACCAAAAATAATAGAGATGTTTCCTTCTAAATCCTCTAACATTCCAGGAAGGTCTTCCGGTTCTAAAAAATGTCTAAAAGAAATCTTAC